>CAYZXG010000027.1:0-11793 GCA_964482365.1 uncultured Candidatus Saccharibacteria bacterium
TGTTGATTAGAGCCTTTTCGGCGGCATCAGCATTCGTGCACATCAACGCATTTATATTGCTGCATGCGGCCTGCACTTGTGAAGGAGAATAGCACCCATCAGCTATGCCATACGAGGTTAGTCCTGTCACTTGGGTGCATGGTACAGAACCGCCTGCCGCTGGCTCTCCACCAAAAAGGGTTTCAAGTCCAAGCAATGAAACAACCAGTCGCCAGATAATAAACGCTGCACTTATGATAATGAGCCCAATAACTCCATTGGTAATTGTTTTGCGAGCACCTTCTGCTTTCTTCTCATCATCCTGTGCCGTTATATAACTAAATCCGCCGATTAAAATGAATGCAAGCGTAGCAAGCGCACCAATTGCAATAGCCCAGGTGATAAAACTGTTTAATAAACTTCCAAAACTACCTTGCGGACCAACTTCAGGTGTTGGAATCCATATAGTCGGAAAAGCAGGCATACATAGCATGTTTTCATAAAAATCACGTTATGTCAACAATAATAAAAAAAGGCCAGGGGCATATATCGCTCCTGACCTTTTACGTTACTGCCATTTCCCTCTCGGCGGATGATCCTCCCCGCCGCCCGATTCAATGAGTTGCACAGAATCGATTCTCCAAACCGGAAAATGCCCGAGACCAGCAACCTCAATCAGCTCACCCCATTTTTCGGCAAACCTGAATTGGGCGGGTTTGCTAAGACCAAACGACATCATTCCTGGAACCGCAACAATATCGGTAGAGGAAATGGTCAATACCATCCCACACTCAATTGTTTGCGTTGTCGTATGCAAGGCACACATTCCCCGATACCAAAGCACATATTTATACTCAACCATCATGTTCTCCTATCGAACAACTCCATGTTTTTGGACAATAATCGCCCCGTTTCCACCACCAAGCCCTGCGGCTAGAATCAGAACATTGGTAACCTTTGCATGAAGGGGCGAACCCTTAACAAATCGAAGACTCGAATCAATTGGATGTACCAAATTTAGAATTGGCGGGATTCTACCTTCACGTAAAATGTGTAGTGCCTCGCACAAACTAATAGCCGCAGCCGGCCCCATAGTATGCCCAACGTTCGGTTTATTAGCCGTAATCCAGGGGCTATTTCTACCCAACCCAAACACGCTACGAATAGCAGCAACTTCAGCCTTATCTCCAGCGATTGTTCCTGCACCATGAGAAACAATTACACCAACGTCTATTGGTCGCAATCTCGCCTGTACAAGTGCGCTCTCAATCGCCTTAGCAAGATACTGTCCTGTTGGATCAGGTGTTGCACAATTATAAGCATCGTTCGTAAACCCAAATCCCGTAACGACACCGAGTGGTTTTAGCTTGTAACGTTGCGCAGTAGAGCTTCTCATCATAACAAGGATCGCAGCTCCAGCCCCCAATACAAAACCCGAAGAGTTTACGTCAAATGCACTTGGGGTACTGCCAACGTCCATCCCATTTTTAAGGGTAGTCGAAACTCCCAATTTATGAAACCCAGCGCGAACGGAAAACCCTTCGTTCAAGCTTTCTGATCCACCACAAAAGACAACATCAGCCATTCCTTTTTCCAAAAGGCTATATGCACTCCACGCGGCATGAATTCCTGCTGCACATGCCCCTGCGTCAGTATGTACCGGTCCATGAAATCCAAATGCCTGCGCAATGCGAGAAGCTTGCATATTGGGAAGTGATTCAATTCCCTCGGCAACAGGAAAACTCCATGCGCCACTCGGATCGTCAAGGTGATCTGAAATACTTCGTATAATGTGCTCATCCTGTACCGAACCACCCTTGGCAACACCCATGACGACGGCTATCCGGTGCATTCCCAAATCCTTAAATATGTCGTGTGGAATACATTGGCTTGCACGATAGGCAGCAACAATAGCCATTTTGCTCGGCAGTGAGAGTCGTTTTTCGAACCGATGATCAGTTTTTCTTAAAAACGCCTCTTCCTGCTCACTATAAAATCGTCTTCCCACAGGAGCAACAATATTTAGTGGCATCGAGGCAACAGGACTCCCGCTACGAATTGCACCAGTTCGGCCTTCCACCATCATCCGCCATGTTCGATAGCCATCACCCAAAGACGAAACCAACCCCATACTAACGACTACAACATCATTATCATTCCTTGCCATAACCCTTCTCCTTTTTGTAAAAGATGCAATAAATATCGACCCCCGTATCTTACACTATATCTAGTCCCACTTTTTGCGATACAATATGTACCATGGGCAAGAAAAATATCCCAGCAAAAAGACAACCACCTCACCGCTCGAATTTAGGGCCGAGAGAAAAAGGACTCACCTTTGCCGAGCAAATAACCGCATCGATGGGAATAAAACCTGACGAAGCAGCAGTCGTTGAGCCAATTCACTATCCTGAAAACTTTTCAACACCCGAAGGGCGCATTACCCACAACGCACACATTATCGGAACATCGTACGAGCATCAGTCTCAAATAGATGGATTGTCGAATGCGTTTACGCAAACGTTTGGTGAAGTTGCTCAAGACATATCGCAAGAACTTGCACACACCCCCGACAAAGAAAGCACTCAAAATAAACGAGAAACCTTACGGAATGCGCTTTCTGAGCTTGAACTACTAACCACTGTTGAACGAATAGTTTTTGAAGGTGACCTTGACCATATTGATGCCCAAACGTTCAATGAGGGCGTATCCGTTGATGGTGATCCGCAATTTATTGCTGACATCAACGGTGTTACAACATCACTTTTAGTTAAGGGAGAGCCCCAAAAAGTCTATGTTAAAACGGCATCCTGGACGTTTAACCCTAACGGCATTCGCCTTGAGATTAAATATATATCTGAACTTGACGGAACCGAGTACGTAACCAACGCAAATATGGATTTTCACCGCCGCAAACATGAAAGATTTGGAAACAAAGAACAAGCCGCACTCGATCTTAATGCAGGAAATATTAATAATGCGCTAGGATACCTCACCAGACCAGCCGGAACCTCGGAGGAAGATTTCCACCGAAAAAAAGACTACCACCGATACAAACACCTGGATGCATGTATCAAGGGAAAAGATGATTTTGAAACCATTAAAGAGGCACGGATAAAAAACATGCGCGCACTTAAGGATCGGGCATCGCAACTGGCAAAACAACGCCACAGTCTCGCGGGCATTACCTAACCTAACGTCGGATCATTTCACTCTTGTTTTGCAAACTGACGTATAATGTTCTCTCACGTTTGCTGGAACAATTGCACCTTTAGACCTAACCCAACGAGGAGACAGTTTCATGATTCAAAACCCACTGAATAATTTTGCTTTCGAAAACAGACTTACCGACGTATTGTCTTCATTATCTGAGCTCTATATTTCCGCTGGCCCATCAATTGGAACCTATAGTGCCACATTCGAATATTCATTTTCTGAACAAGAAACGAGTACGGTCGTAGTTGTGCTCACCATAACACCAAATGGTATAAAAACTCGCGTAACGATTGATGACACAGAGTATGACCAATTAAACGAATTCGTGCTTTTAAACTTGATTTCGAGTTTCGATCAGCACCATTAGGAAAACCTCCAACCTATCCGATCAAAAAACACAACCCGTGCCGTCTCTTTATGGGGCGGCACAATTTCTCTCCCACGCCTACGTTTTCTCTCATCTTTTTTACCCTTGTTACTTGTTACTTTTCACTTTTTGATACAATACTCCCCATGTTGTCGGTAAAAAATCTCACATTCGAACTTAACGGCAAAGCGCTTTTATCAAACGTAACGTTTACGATTGGAAAACGCCAAGCCATAGGACTCATTGGTCCTAACGGATCGGGTAAATCTACCCTTTTTAGTCTTATTCGCAAAAAACTTACACCCGAAAGCGGAACCATAGATATTCAAAACGAAATTGTAGGTTACGTTCCCCAAGAACTCACGTTTGACAAATCGATTTTAACTTACGGGGATTGGAAAAACTCAATTCTCTCAAACGCAGCGTATCACTATCAACTCGAAAAAACACTAACCCAACTTTCGTTTTCTCCTCAACCAAAAGACTCCCAGACACTCGATTCACTCTCCGAAGGTCAAAAACTCAAACTCAAATTTGCCGAAGCACTTGTTACAAACCCAACGCTCATTCTTATGGACGAACCAACAAACCACCTTGATATCGAAGGAATTTTGTGGCTCGAAAAACTCTTACAGAATATTAACGCCTCCGTCCTTATGATAAGCCACGATCGTAAGTTTTTGGACAATATTGTTACTCGAATTTTTGAGATCGATGAAAAAGCTATTCACATTTTTGAAGGTAACTATTCTGATTACAAGGACGCCAAAAACGGGTGGGTTGATAAACGCGATCAACAGTTTAAAGCGCAAGAAAGAAAACGCGTACAGCTTTCAAAACTAATCGAAAACGCACATCGGATATCTGGCGGCAAAAAACGTGGCCGCGCTATTAATTCCGCAAAAAAACGGTACGAGCGAGAAATTACGCATAACGAGATCGACAAATACAAACCGTACGAAATTAAAGGGCTCAACGTAAGCGGATCAACTTTTTCAAGCAAACTCATTTTAAGCGTGTCGAATCTAAGCAAAACATACGACAAAAAACCGGTGTTTGAAAACATCTCGTTTGAAATTCGCGGACAAGAACGCATTTGGCTTTACGGGCCAAACGGAGCGGGGAAATCAACTTTTGTGAACATTATCACGCAAGATATTGAACCTTCAAGCGGCTTGGTACGGCTTGGCGACAACATATCGTGGGGATATTTTAAACAAAATCAAAAACACTTGCCACTTAATAAGACAGCATACGAATTCATTAAAAGCTTTTTGAACATGGCTGAATTTCAAGCGCGATCATTTTTGGGAAACCTAGGATTTAACGTTGAATATATTGATCGAAACCTTGGTGACATGAGCCCTGGCGAGCGAGCACGACTTTCGTTTGGCGTGTTTACTACTAAAGAATATGACTTTCTCATTTTGGACGAGCCAACAAATCATCTTGATGTATGGACAAAAGAAGCAATCGAGAAATCTCTTTCAACTTACAAAGGGTCAATCCTCATGATCAGCCACGACCGCATGTTTGTAAAAAATGTGGGCATTCACAAAGTATTAGACCTTAAAACCGGCATCTTGTCGTTAGTCTAACAACCAAGCCCAAAGTTTGCGCCCCATAGTATAATGAACAGGTATTTTTCGTTCTTGTCGCCCTTGAACAATTCACCACATAGGAGCCTTTGATGAACAGAATTTTGTTGCTTGTACGTTGTATATTCACCATCGTGTTTGTTGTTTTGATCTTCACTCTGAACCCTGGCTTGCTGGGAAGCGTCTTTGCCCAGACGCCCGTGCCACCTATCAGCGAAGAATATGTCGACGGACTTAGTGCGGCCAATCGGGCCATTCAGGATCATCCTCAAGTTGATGATTCCACAAGCCCGCTGTGCCCTGCACAGAACGTGAGTTGGCTGTACCCGATTAAGGCCGGCGACACACTAAGTGTTATCAGTCAAAAATTTGGCATTCCAGTCGATGATATTGTTGAGCTGACCAATGCAATTCACCAGGCCTTTCCTTGCCTGAAAAATGTTCGGAAAATTGTGGACCCGAACAAGATCTATGCAGGAAAGCAGGTCTTTGTCCCCGTGTTTGAAGGTTTTGATGAGGAAGTGGCCGACGGCGCAAAGCAGATCCTCAATGGGATCACACTTACGAACATCGACTACTTCTTTCCCGACGGAAGCTTGAAGGTGCACACCTCGTGCATCTACCTGAACCCGGAGGACGTGGTTCCCGACTACTGCACGGGCAGTTCGGATTATGCCTACGGGCCAATGATTGCTTTCCTCCACACGTATGTGGAGCAGACGAACGCCGGCCCCATCTATCATTATTGGGGCATCGAGTCATATGAAGGAGAAGATGACAACGTCCTGCATGTTCTCTACCTAGCATTCCTGCCAGAGGACGTGAATTACGTTGCGATAGCGTTTTAATAAAAAAAGCCCCACAGTGAAGAATTTTTCGCTGTGGGGTCTTACCTTTCTTAGGAGGTTTTTATTATGAAACGATTACCTGCAAGTATTCTTGCTATTCTTCTTACAATCGCATTGTTGTCGCTTTGCGTAAATATTACCCTTGCTGATAACACCGGAACGTGTACGTCAAAAATCTTTGTCACAGGTGAATCAAACACGTTGTGGTCAGAGGATGGTCTTGCCGGCGTTTACGTTGGCGCAAACACCCTACCACAAGGAGGCACCGTAAGTATTTGTACAACAGAATTAGTTTGGCAACCGTGGGAAGCAAAATTTGCGATCTCACGGGCATACACCGTTTCATTCACACCCGCGCCGCAATCAGATTATCTACTAACCCTTCACCCAATCATCAAACCGGGAAGAGAAAGTTTGGTAGACATTGTTAGATTTACCGACGTAGGGTGGAGCGAAAAAATGCGAGCAACGCCATTTCAAAGCGACTGGAAAATCGCAACGGTCAAAACGGGTAGCTTTGCAATGTTCAAATGGTACAACGTTTTCTTACCATTTTTACAGCGTAAATGATAAAACCCACTTCCTCTAGATTTAATCTTTGCCAGATAGGCGTAAAATATTGGTGACGTTCATCTTTGGACCTTCTGCTCCACGAACCTTAATAAGGAGATTTTATGCAACTCTGATGTGTGTAGTTGTAACCGTACTTGTGCTGTTCTTTTAAGGTCATTCACAAAAGGAGAAACCATGATCAACTGGACAAAGCTTTTTACCAACTTGTCGTTTGTTATTACAGTTACGGCGATTGTTACCGAGATAGTGATCTGGATATTGCTTGTTTTCCTGCCACAGGAATACTCCGGATTTGCTTATCTCGCAGGTGGTTTTGTGTTTTTCGTAACGAATGTCTTCCTGACAGGATACCGAGAGGTTTTGCGTCAACAGTCAAGACTCGACCGAAACACTTTTGGCAAACTAAACAGTATCGAGAATGATCAGCATACTGCGCTTAACATCATTTTCATGTTAACCACAATGATTTGCGCCTACGAGATGGGAGTTGTTTCATTTGACCAATCCTTTCTGCGTGGAGTTTTTGGTGGACTGGGTGCAGGAACTGGAGTAGCTTGTCTTTTTGCATCTTCACTTGGTGCGGTAAGTCCAAAAGGAACTCGACTCATTGTGCGGTTCACTGCATATCTTTTGATCAGCTTAGCTATATTTGGATAATAAGGAGCTTTTAATATGAATCCAGATAAATTAGTACAAAGTTTTAAATTTTCGTTGTTTACATCACTGAATCTGGCTTTGATTTCGACCTTCGTATGTTTTACGTGGTTTCAAGGCCTCTATGTTTTTCTGACTCTTGCAATTGGGTTTGTGGCATTTGCTGTATCAATGCTCGTTTTTGTAACGCTTCAGGAGGCAACGCAACAAACGACCGAACAAGAAAATCAAACGAAAAAGCTCACGCCTTTTGAGGAACGAATTGTGGGCTCAACGATTTGGGGCTTCCTTTTGATGACCGGCTTTGTGACCATGGCGTATCTTTCTATTCAAGGGAGCGGATCATTGCGCACCGTGATGGGTGGGTTTTCAGTTTTGGTTGCCGTTGGGATGTTGATAAACCCAAAAGTCAACATTCTGTCCGAACCGACAATAAAATACACGCCTACTATTTTGGCCGTCTTGCTCATCGGCTCGGTGCTTTTTGGCTAAAGAAAGAGCCAAAAGTTAGATATTGTACACAAAAATAGAGCCTTGTTGGACGTGCATCTTCGGATGCAGTCTGGCAGGGCTCTTTTACTTTTATAACAACAAATACTGGCATTTTACCTCTTGACAAAATACTAGTCCCATAGTATAATTACCGTTAGGAGTTCTTTAACAAAACGGGACATTTTCAGAAAGACAAGCCCATACAAATATGCAAGTGATGTGAATGTCGCATTCATGTTTGTGTGGGTTTGATTCTTGCTAACAAGAGGCGTCAACTTGATGCCTTAGCGTGAAAATTAAACCCCAATATTCCAATTCTATTACCAATAAGGAGACCAATCCCGAATGAGCGAAAAAGTCGCAGTTTCCCCGAGCCAGAGATGGCTCACCCTGGCCGCCATCTGTTTGGCGGCGTTGTCGATGATCCTCCTGACCACCTCCCCGGTCGCCGCACAGGGATCGACGACCACGGTGTTGTCCAGCCAGTTCCTGACTGTGGAGGCTCCTGCTCAGACAGGGGAAAACCCCACGGCCGGGACCAAGATTTATACGTTCGTGTGCTCTGAGACTGAGCCGCGAACGTGCGAATCCCTCCAACAGGTTGCCGACAAGTTGGAGGTGGACGCGGAAGTGATCGCCCACCTTACCAACGAGGCGGTCACTGCGGGGATGATCCCGCAAAATCTGCAACCGCTTATCCCCACCACACCGGGGGACGACATGAGTTGGGGGCCGTATGACGCCCCGCAGCGCGGATGGGTGCTCATCGTTCCTAATGGGAACGACAATGAGTACCCTGGCTCGCGCACGCTGAAAAGCGCCTCGGGGGAGCCGGTGCTGAGCCTGTACCACGCAGACCTCTACAGCGTGGTGCTCAATCCCCTCGGCGCGGTCCAAGCATACGCCGCCGATGACACGGCCGACGGCTTTGGTCGCATCATCGGCATCCAGTGGGTCAACCCCTTCTCCGGCCGGATCTTCTTCTGGCGGGGAACGTGGGAGAACAATCCCCTGGAATGGACGCTACACTCCGTCCAGCCAGGAAACACGCTGGACTTGAGTGCCGGCAACTGGGTGTACATCGGAGGGAGCACTCAGCTCCGAATCACCAATCCCCACGGGCAGGATGCCCCCACCCTGACCGTTTCTATGCGAGGGCAAACCGTCCTCAATCAGCAGCTTCACGAGGGGGATTACGTCACGGTCGAGGGTACCACGTACCTCGCCACCGTGACGCATAACTTCAAAAAAGTGGTGGACCCCACGGGAACCCACCTTGAAGTTGAGTTGGCCAAGGTGTTCTTGGTCGCTCAATTTCCGTAACACCAAAAAGGAGCGTGCATCTCCCGCACGCTCCTTCCCTTAACACAAAGAAAACGCGCATACTTTTGCCTAAAAGGTTGGCTGTTTGCACGCACTTTTTCAACGCGACGCGCCGTAGCATGGACAAACCCGCATGCGTCAACTAGTATTATCTCAATGAAACGATTTGTTCCCTACGTATCACTCATAATCATCCTCGTTGCCATTTCGCTCATTAGTACAACTATTCTTAACAACAACCCTCACCTCACAACCGACCACAACATTCCTGGTTTTGTTATTGGAAGTATCCTTTTTGTTGGCTATCTCCTAAACCGCATTGCACCAAAAACTGCTATTCCGTCTTTTGTGTGGGCCATATTTGCCGGATTTGCCATGCAACCAATTCTCTCGATTTTTACGACTGATCTTGAACCGCTTCAAATGGTTATGGAAGTTTTTGCCGCCATTATTCTGTTTGCTGGAGGCCTTGAAGTTCCATTCAAAAACTTTAAGAAATGGTTTTTACCCATTGTTTCGCTTTCACTCATCGGCCTGATTGTATCCGCAGTTCTCTTTACCGGAGTACTTACCGGATACACCCTTCTTACCAACAGTTTTACCGTTGCACTTCTACCTTCTATCACCATACTTTCTGCTGCACTTGCATCCGTTGATCCGTCAGCCATTATTCCAACACTAAAAACGATGAAGCTTAAACGGCCGTTTCTCAAAGAATTTGCCATCTCCGAAAGTGCGTTATCGGACGTGAGCGGATCTATCATTACCCGCTTTTTATTAATCGTTCTGGTATCGGTTCCTCTGGCAACCAAAAACGACGCATTGTACTACTTTTCTCCCCTTCTTCAAAAAACAACCTACGACGCGTTGGCACTTCAGGTTGTATCAGGAATCCTTGTGGGATACCTTGGGTTTTCACTTGTTAAACACTTTTATTACTCAGAAGATGGCGAAAAAGATCCCGCACTTTTGATTTCAGTTCCTATCTTTACCTTTGTTGTTGGAAACATATTAGGAGGAGCTGGACTGTTGGCCGCATTTATTGCAGGTCTCTTGACCGACCGCGAAGGCTCTATGAAAACCGTAACACCCTTTTATGAAAGTCTCTTGGACCATCTCATCAAACCTTTTATTTTTATTATCCTTGGCGGGCTCGTTCCACTTTCAACTATTATTGAATTTGCACCGATTGGCATTGTTGCTGGTATCTTGTTTATTGTGGTGGTTCGACCCGCAAGCGTAGGTATCTCACTTTTCCCATGGATCTACACCGGACAACTCAAGTTTAAAGACATTCTATTTTTAGGCATGCTCAGGGAAACAGGTATTATTGCCGCAATACTCATAATTATCGCCGCAACAAACGATCTTATCCAATCATCGTTTGTGATTGCAATCGGCATGTGGGTAATATTAATGACGCTTATTATTGAACCACCCCTTACCCCGTGGCTTGCAAAAAAGATTGGCATCACCAAATAGCTTTCTTTTGCGTATAATTGTAGCCATCCTATGAAAAGAAACGAGCAACCCCGTGCAGAACAGATTCTGACTGAGACCGACGCAACAAGGTCTACGCCTGGTTTTCGCAATATCATCAGTGAATTCGCCCGTGTTAACGACAGTATTGTTATTGAACCAAGTGAAGATGATTCCGTTGGTTTTCAAGAGACTGATAACCCAAATTTTCCCGATCGACCAGCCTATCGACTAAGCCTTCCGTCCACATTAACTGTTGCACACGTTATTGAGGCCATTACGCACATCGAAAGCGTTTCTGACAAACTTCCCGTTACCATAACTTCAATTCAAACCGCACGCATGATGGTTGCAAGTGGTGATTACATTCGTACAAACGTCGTACCCATATCTAAAGATCCACAAGGTTTTTTTGAAATTGCAAATTCTATGGAGGCGTATGGGGAGAAGATGAAAAACGAAGCGCCAAAAGAGTATCAAGCTGAGATTGAAAAAAAGCCATCTGACGAAGAATTATTTACATGGCTTTTGGGAAAAGAGGCATACACTCGTTTGTACGACAGCTATCATCGCATTCACAAAAAAGAACCAAGCGACAGTCTATACCACGATGAGTTCACATCGTATTTGCGAAACAAAATATTTGCAAGAATTCTTGCACAATATCCATCTGAACGAACAACACACGGGATTGAACAAGCGGCACTTTCGCGTGAAAAAGACGTTATGTCTGCTCTCCACAAACGCGGAAAACGCGAACTCGTAACAAAACTTTTTGCCCGAACTTCGAAGGAACGACGAGACGATTATACAAAGAAATATGGTTTAGGTTTTCCACTCTATAGAGCAGAACAACAAGAACTAACTGAAAGTATAAAACAGCGCGTAGGTTTTGACGACGCAATGACTGAGCTTACACTCCTTCGAGAGCAAAAGGAAAAAGAACAAAAAGAAAACCCAGACACTGACTGGTCTTTGATAAAACAAAAAGAAAACGAGCTCATAATAAAGCTTTATCATCAAGTCACACTATTTCCCCACGATAAGTATGCAGCTCAACCAAAAACCGCGCTAATTCAACGTGAATTGAACTGTTTTGCTAAAACACAACTTCTCACGGAGCTTATACAAGACACCAAAACCCCTGTATATATTGCATTAATGCCGGACCACGCGTTTTGTGTAGTGGAATTTAGTGATGGCTCACCCTGCACATTTGATGCAAATGGGTTTGGAATCGAACCAGAGAGTCCAGGATATCCTA
>CAYZXG010000028.1:0-11530 GCA_964482365.1 uncultured Candidatus Saccharibacteria bacterium
AATTGGTGCGTTTATCTTGCTACAAAGCAAAACTAAACATTCGATGTTTAGTGGATACAGTAACACGCCCACGCCTACACTGAAATATTAGTGTAAACTCGTGATAGTTTGTTATAGTTTCAGGGTATAGCTCAGTTGGTAGAGCGCCGGGCTGGGGGTCCGGAGGCCGTCAGTTCAAATCTGACTACCCTGACCACTAGTTAAGTTTACTTAACTTTGGGAGTATTTGGGTACAAAACTCCACTTCCATTTTTCATTTGGTATTTCCAAGAGACCGTCCGCCCAAGGCGGATTTTCGTGTACTATATACGTATGCGCTCAATGTTTGTTCCCTACTTAGCACTCGCGTTACTACTTCTTTTGGGGGGAATACTTGTCTTTAATATCTCAAAAGACCAACCAACAATACCGTATAATTCAAACACCAACCCTGAAGTTTATATTGAGCTTAATCGATCAGTCTTTCGCCATAACGGACAAATGTTTGAACCAGTTACGCTACGCCTTGTGAATAACACTTCCCAACCCATGTATTACCTTACCGGATGTGCAGTAACGACCCCAACCGTTTACACGATTGTTGACGGTAACCAAACCCCACTTTTGCCACAAAACAGTGCTGTATGCATGGCAATGCCACAAGTAATTGAAGTACTCCCACATGAGGATTCAGTGTTCGGTTGGAATCAACAAATACAGGGTGAGTTTGTGCCAAACGGACAGTACCAACTTGCCGTCAACTATAGTTTTGAAAAGACGGACCAGTTCGCGATTGGAGGTATAGGCACCGTCATCTCGGATGTTTTCACGATAGAAAAAGTTGTGTGGGGTAAATCTCAAGAGTTGAAAATCTGCGATCTTTATGATTCCGGTTTCCACAGTAATGACTTTTATTATTCAAAGCAAGATTGCCTCAACATGATTTCGGACGTAATCCAACATCGGACGTAATCCAACATCCAGTGTTGACTTTGCTTTAGTAACAGCAAAAACACAGGGCAAAATACAGGATTAGAGATATGTTACTTCCACACATCGTAGTTCATCCGCTTTATTTTGTGACGATTATCTTTACGATGTTGAAGAAGCAACATGCTCCCCTTTGAAGTCCTAGTGTAAACAAGTTCACCACCACCAACGTACTGTTTCCAGTTTTTTGCAAAAATATTTGCGCGTTTTTTATTCGTAGAAAGCACCGAAGGAACGGGATGGTAGGCAATATTTTCTTGTGTAATAACTCTAAACAACTTGCGCAGCATCCACCAGATCGGTGAATAGAATCCGATTTTTATTCCATCTGTAGTCCGTGAAACAAGATATCTTTGGTTAGTAACTGGACCCAACAGTTCCTGTAAACACGTAGTAAACATCTGGGCATCACCAGTTGTTGCATAATCCAAATACACATCAAACTGTCCGCCAGAATCTACAACAACGCGCACATTATCAACAGACTGCGTAGGATACACTAGGTTTGTTTCCCGCAACGACTTAAAAAGCGCCTTTCCAATATCGAGCAAAAACGAATCCAATGGAACCTCGATGAATCCCTTAATAATATATTTTTTAACATTTTTACCCGCAACAAAAACCACACCAGAAATAAATAGTGTGACAAGTACAAATAACACAGTATGGTAATACAATCCAACATCCAACGCATTGCCGAAAATGTAAATATACCAAAACGCAAAGGAACCAATCGCTATCAACACGTTATTAAAAATCGCCTTGAGACTTTCCTTCAAAGTAAACACCGTTTTAAACTTAAGATCTTTTGCATCAAGTTTTGTGGCTGAATATTCAAAGTTCGAATACTCTTCCCCGATTTTCCACTCACGGTAGATTCGCATTCTATTACGTGCTTTGGCAAGCATCCGAGCGTTTATCAATCGGTACCCAACATTTTTAAACCCAACCGTTGCATATTCAAGTCCCAAACTTTCATCAACGTGTAAAATCCCTTTAATTATTTTTCCACCAGACCCAAGCCCATAAAACCTGCTGTGCTTTTTAAAAAATCTTTCAAAATCCTGATTGCCTTTTTCAAAAGACGGATCTACACAAACTACATCCCAATTATTTGCGACCTTGTTGACTGCATTTGGATCTAAGCGAATTGAGCGACCGCGTATTTGATTAACTGTTTGACTTGTGGTTGCGGACGTTAAATCGACAAGCGTATTAAGCGACAAACTATCCCAACCTTCACCAAGCAGTCCCCTGGTTCCCACAATACAGCGCACAATGCCTTGCTCAAAAAGTTCCGTCATCATGCGCACATAGGTGTTTGATCTCCAATCCTTGCCTTTGCCAACAACCTCTACGATACTCGCATACTCTGTTTGTTTTGTTTCAAATTCAAACGTAAACCCACTCTTTTCTTGCCATTTTCTCATTGCACCTAAGATCTCGGGTAACTTGTCAGAATCAACAAGCACTGTTTGACCGGTGAGTAAAACCGACTCGAGTTTTGTTGTGACAGGATCACTAACAATATATCTAAATGCACGCACAGCACCACCGGCATCGGCATCTAAAATGCCTTCTAAATATTTAGCCGCAGTTGCACTTTGCTTTTCAAAATCAGTAATCACCACCGCACGAATCTGCTCACCCATTGAACTCATTTCTGTAGCAAGAATGTTAACCAAGGCTTTATCTTTTGCTTCGGATAAGGATAAAATCATATCAGCAGTTGAGCGAAACTTGCGCATGCCTTTTTCAGTAAGTGCATAACCAAAAGATTTAAGAACTCCTTTTATTTCTCTCAGCTCGTCGTGAAAAACCTGATCCTCACTAACCTGAAGAAAGTTGAGACTGTAATCGGTAAGCAAATACACCCAGTCATCAAGAGTTAACGGCTCCCCCATCTCTTCAATCTCAACAACTTCGCCTGGAATATCAACATCCTGCATCTGAATAAGATATTTTACCCCCGCAACCGCAACAAACGGACGCGAATTAAAAAACGTTACCCACTTCTGTTTACGATTATCTCCAAGCGGACGATCAATAATCCTTTGCATAACCCACTTTCTAAACGATTCACGCATACCAACGTCACGAACAAGCGATTCGAACCGTTTCTGCATCGAATGGATAAACGCTCTTTCACGTTTTGTGGGTGTACAAAAATACACAAGGTCTTGGTACGGAGCAAGGTTTCCTTCTTTTACAACCGCGGGAGTTGGAATCTCAAAATCGATATCTCCAATAATTGAAAGATAATTTTTAAGTTCTTCGTCGTTCGCTGAAATAGGCGGGGTGGCGGTAAGCCCAATAAGTACAACTCCGTTAATTCGACGAATAAGTTCTTTGATTACAAGCGCCCAATAGTCTAACAAATGATGCGCCTCATCAAGTATAATTACTTTCACCCCGCCGGAAACTAATCGGTCAATCAAATCTCTCGCATTCTGGTGTAAAAATCTTGTACCATCAAACTCAGGATTACGAATATACTCACCCTTAATTTTTTTGTAAAATTTTGACAGCTCTTTTGTGTACGCTGCTACATTGTTTTGCCGTAACGTATCAATTCGGGATTGAGCTTCTTCATACGAAACAACGATCCCTTCGTTGATGAGTTTATTTCTCCACTCAAGCAGTGCCACCTCTTCAAGAAACTCAATGTTTTCTGCAGGCGATGACAAGAGTTGATACGTAAAAACATTCATAGGTTTAATATCCAACGGAGAAATACTCACCACATCAGAAAGCTGAATATTTTGATCCTCAGAGATAAACATTGAAACTTTTTCTCGCCATTGCGCTTGAATAGTTGACGTTGGCGCAAACACAACAGCTGGTTCTCCAAACCGTTTAATAAGCTCTATGCCCACAATCGTTTTACCTGAGCCCGGAGGAGAAACTATGTGGAATTTATTCTGCGAATCTTTTGTCGAATCAACTTGGGCAAGGATCAACTTCTGATATTTACGGAACGGGTACTGAAACGAAAGTTTTTGTAATAGCGATTTATCCATAAGGTGACTGTTTGTATGCCATATAAATCTTACCCACAAGTACCCCATACACAAATCCACCAATATGTGCCCACCACGCCGTATCAGAAAACATATCTATGTTAGCAAATAGACTTGCCGTTCCGTTAAAAAGTTGTGTAACGAACCAGAATCCAACAATAATTTGTGCAGGTAAATCCATAGTAGTTATGACTCGAAATAATGGCACCACCGTTTTAATAACATGGTGCGGAAACATAACAAGATAAAAACCAAGCACCGCTGCAATCGCACCACTTGCGCCCAAGATCGGGATGTCGGAATTACGAGAGATTGCATACTGAACAAGGCCTGCAACCACACCTCCGCTAAGGTAAAACAAGACAAATCTTAATTTTCCAAGAACAGCTTCAACGTTATCTCCAAATATCCCCAGAAACCACATATTTGAAATCAGATGCATTAGTCCTGCGTGCACAAACATCGAACTTACTAAAACTCCAAGCGTAATCGGTTCGGAAAAATTTATGTTTTCAGGAACAAGTGCATACGTATTAATAAAAGCAACGAGGTCCGGACTTAAAAACTCAACACCAAAAATAAAAACGGTAAACGAGATAAAAAGAATTGTTACCAGCGGAAAAACACCCGACGACGGATAATCCTTTATTGGCAACATTAATTAACTATAACGTAGAGTTCATTCTATGTCAGCAACAAAAACTCACAACCCGCACGTGTCAATAAAAGGTAGAAATGTCTGCGTGAATGCTTTATGGCCATACGATGTGCGACATCATCGTTCTCCAACCTAAAACGTTCCCTTTAGCATTGGCCATCACATTGTCAACGGTATTTATACCCAAAACCGTACATAATGAAACGGAACTACAGGCAGTAAAACTAGGATATCCCTTATCATTTGAAACCTACGATCTTAGTAGATTGAGTCCACCATCATTTCCCCGAACCTATAGTTATAGCAATATAAATTTTTTGGAAAACTCGAGCGAATTTTCATGGCTTAATTTTTTGCTGTCGTATGCAGTTATTCTTGGTAGCATTGAACTTCTATTTAGTACGATAAAAAACTGTTTTCAAAAGAACCAAAACGTGACATCACACAACACGTTAGCCTTGAGGTTTAGTACCTCTGCTACATCCTTTATGAGTTTTCTCTATTTATCGGTAATTGACCATGACAACCCAAACCTTCTAAGTTACAATACTATTATGGACTTTACCATCAAAAACGAAGATTATATCGATCTGTGCAAAAAAATATTTACTCTCATAAAAAAAGAAATAGAAACTGCAACAGATGCAGAAGCACAATACCCTAAAGTTTTTATTATGTATGAGTTCTTCCGTTTACTACGAGGTGAAGCATTTGCCACAACCCGAGAACCAACTCCGAAATTTCAGAAGGAACTGTACCAAATGGAAGATGAGTTACATAAAGAATTACTAAACATAAAATCTCAAATCAAAAATTGGGAAAAGTGTAACCATTATATTGAAAATCTACAAAGAGATTTGAAATTATAAAAAAGGATTTCTAAAAAGGGCTTAGTAATGTACGACCGCTGTGGTTAGTTTTTCACCCAAAGATTCAAGACCCGTAGTAACTGTGAATGTTCTCTCTTTTTTATTAACAACAATACTTGAGGCGCCGACTAACACAGGAATGTACGTATCTCCCCCATCTGTCTTAAATCCAATCGTTATCTCTGTACCTCCAATTAACGACTGATCAATAAGCATGTTTTCATCACCTAAGTAATTGCTCTTGGTCCCTGTGTACTTACAACTTGAATAAACAACGGGGTTATTCTTGTAACTTTCAAGGATTTCTAAACTTAAAGATGGAACGCCCGCAAATAAACCCTCAATGAAATTGCGAATAGAATCTAGGGCAGGAACAACGCCTCCATAGTCAACATCTAGATCTTCCTCCGACAAACCGACAAGGTTAATAACTAGCATATCATCAATATTATTTTCTGGTATGAGTGACACCATAACGATAATTATACATTGAAAAAGTTGTGTAACAAACCAAACACCAAGCAAAAGTAAGCGATTTCTGCTAAAATGTACCTATGTTCGAGAAAATAGTTTTCCACATCACAAGCGGTAAAACAGATGGACTGTCAATCAATGGGGATAAAAAAACTGTCGCCGCCGCGGCCCAATACCGTTCAACCAATACACCAAACGACCCATTTATTAAAGTTCTTTTTACGGATAGCTCCGGCCTCATCCTACTATTGCATGATGAGCAGATTTACTATTCACAAAAAAAGATTGGCCACTTGCGTCATATCAGTAACTCTGCGATCGGATCAGCCGGTTACGTTGAATACGAAGACCGTAAATTCTTACTCGCAAACAAAGGTGATTATCAGTTTGTTGAAAACGTACTTATTGGATCACCAAACGACATTGAAGGCGAATGTAGATTTTCTGACTACATCAGTAGAGACAATAAACACATATTAAGCCTTGCCGTAAATTCATACACCGGAAAACGTGATGATGTATATGCAACACTTATTGACGAGTCAGCCGTTGTGGTCAAAAAATAGTTATCTCTTTTAATCTCGATATCCTTCAGCCTGAAGTCTAAACGCCGCATTATAAACTCCATCCATTTCTTGTAGCTGCCCATGTGAGCCTTCTTCGATGATCTTACCCTTATCGAGCACAATAATTCGATCAGCATTTCGCACTGTGCTAAATCGATGTGAAATTATAATCACCGTTTTATTAGTAAAGAAGCGATAGATCTTATTGAAGATTTTATACTCGGAAACAGCGTCAATCGCCGCAGTTGGTTCATCAAATATTGCAAGTGGTGCATCACGATAAAAAAACCTCGCGATGGCAAGTTTTTGTTGTTGACCCGTACTTGGTCGTATACCGCCCTCATATTTTTCGCTAAGCAGTTGGTCGTACGTATTGGTATATTCACTAATAAACTGGTGGGCATCGGCACGCTTTGCCGCCTCCACAATCTTTGCACGATTTATCTTTTTTGTTGGCTTTCCTGCAAATATGTTCTCTTCAACCGTAAGATATGAATAGGCATTAAAATCTTGGAACAACACACCTAAATTTTTGTACCAATCATTAATCGACAAATCGTTAATATTGATTCCATTAATCAAAACTCGCCCCTCAGTGACCTGATAAATCCGAGCAATCAGTTTAATGAGCGTTGTTTTACCCGCGCCATTATGTCCAACTAACGCAACCTTTTCTCCACTGTTAATCTTAAAACTTAAATCTTTAAACACATACTTTTCGGCATTAGGATATTTGAAGGAGACATGCTCAAACTCGACCTCTGGTGGTTTTATAAACCGGGGAAGTTTTATCTTGCCATCGCTAACGGCTGGTTCCATTTCAAAAAGAATAACTAAATCGTTAGTCTTGATTGCAAATTCACTCATGAATGAAAGTGAGGATAAAATGTCTTGCATGGAACTAGAAAATGTATCGAGCGCACGAACTTGAAACGTAACACCGCCCAACGTTGTTTTTGCCCACAACAAATTATTAAAGATAATGCCGTACCCAACAACGCTTACGGCCGTATCTAATGCGTTAAGGAAAAACCCTGTTAGCTCACGATTCCTGAATATTCTTAACATTCCCGCGTTATACCAGGAGTAAAAATCGCTGTATTTTTTATCCATAAACTTATACGCACCAACAATGCTAATCTCTTGGAGCGACTGTGGGTTTTCGAGTACATACGCGGCCTCACGAGCTTTACGACGATCTTCAGAGTTACCAACTTGCCATTGAAAATCCTGTTTAATATAATGCCGATCGGGAATGTATTTGATAAGCGTTAACACAACCAGGACTGGAATTAAAAGTGGAAAAAACGAGAACACTATAAAACCTGACGCAATCGCTCGCACAATCTCAGACACAAACGAAACCATTTCTTCGAGCAAATCATACGTGTTATAGATCCACTGCTGACTACGTTGAATTCGATTAACCGTTTCGGGGTTTTCTAAATTCTGTATACCGAGTCGATTAAGCTGCTGGTACAAAAGTTTTTCCAGCTCACTTTGGCTAATTTTACGCAGGCTTCGCGAGGAGTATCGATAGAAATTATTTACCAGTCCTTCAACAAAAATATAGTAGAGAAAAATCATCACCAAATAAGGCACCAAAATGGAAAGATCCTTGCTACCAGATTGTGTCATCAAAACCAATTCATCAATGACAATCGCGGTAATCCATGCATAAAACAAACCACGTAAATCTCGAAGTGCGCGCATAACAATCATCATGATAGTCTTACCTGGCGCCATGCGAAGATAAATCCCAAAGACCCAACGGATTACTTTGAGAAATTCTTTTTGAGTTAGACGTTGAGATTCTGTAGCCACAAGATTAATTTATACCCCAATATCCCGCCTATTAAATACATACAGCGAGAGTGGAGTAAACATAAGCCCACCAAAAAATAATACGGCGATGAAAGAATAATTCACACCAAACACTTCACCTTTTTCAACGTCAAGATTTACGTTTTCAATCCCCTTTTGTGTACCGTAAAACTTAGTGAGATTTGAAAGAACAAGCGGTTTTGAGGATTCCTTACCTTCCATACTGGTAAGTATAACAACAAATTCTGACCTTTGCGAAAAAAGAGACCCTTAATATATATTTGCTACAGACACATATCGACCAAACGTTAAACAATGACCGAGCAAAACATTCTTAAACTTATAAGTCGAATCTACATGATTGATTCCTGATGACGGAAAGTTAGTAATTGAACTATGCGATATGCGCGATTACGCTTATCTCTACCTCAGCTCCAAGCGGCAACTGTTTTACACACACAACTTCACGCGCAGGGAATGGGTCGCTAACATATTTCGAATAAACCTGATTAACGACTGCGTAAGATGCCATATCGGTAACAAATATAGTTGCTTTTACCACGGTTTTAAAGGACGCGCCCGCTTCTTCAAGAACGCTTGTAAGATTTTCCATTATCAACGTAATTTTTTCTTCAAGAGTTCCCTCGAGTAACTGCGCATCAGGGGTTAAATAGATCATCCCTTGGGTAAAAATAAAACCTCCAGCAATTATTGCCTGTGAATGTGGGCTTTCCCCAGGCTGAACAACTTTATCTGTGAGAACCTTTTCCATAAAATAATCTTAACATATTACTTTAGTACTTTTCTCCGATACTTTGTGTCAAGTACCCCAAACTATGTGGTACATCACCTGGTATACACAATGATTCAACCTCCGAATCCTCGTGGGTCGCATTCATCCCCACACTGCGAGGTTTCATGCTTAAAACGAAAAAGAGGTGCCAACTATGCGTCAGCACCTCTTTATGTCAAAATAAAACTACGAATCTACCAAAACCTTATTCTGGGGATCCAAGAACATAGACACCCAAGCTTTGATCCTGAAACTTCAACCTTCCTCCGGGAGCATTACCAAACAAAAGTGTAAGTGCATTCGTTTGTCCCTCTGCATGAGAATCAACTGAGTAACCCAAGGTTGGCTGTTGTCCTTTCTGAGAAACCAGGACAAGCGTAGCATTTGATTGTCCACCTGCAAAAAACTGACACGCCAACCCAACATATGAGTCAACGACCTTGTCATTATAGGAATGCAGGTCCCCCGCATAACCCATAAAAAGTTCATTGCTGGAGGCAAGCATCACATAACAAAGAGTTCGTTCAAATGCAACATCTGGCATCGTCGTCTGTGCAAAAGAAAATAACCCAGAAAGGTCAGAAATAAACCCCTGGGACATATTCGGTTGGTACAATCCATCTACAGCCGAGCGAAAAGCAGGAATAACCTGCGCCACCTCTGGCATCGACGGCATTTCAGGCATAGCAAATTGAAGTGACTCCACCGCATCACCAAGTACATTCCCGACCTGCGACGGCAACGAGTCCATCTGTGGCACCACGTTGACCTTTGGCTGAGCTGCAACACCTGCCGGCGCGGAGGCCGAAGGAGTTACCGGGGAATTAAACATCCACCATGCTGCTACGGCAACTCCAAGAATGAGCAAAATTGGCAAAACATTCGATCGATTATTCATATTCTATTTTTCCTTTTCCTAAATAGATTTGAAATTAGTCTACAGACTAAAATTTGCTACCTTAATCCATCCAGAACCGACCTCAAGAATCCGAATATCGGCGCCCCCCGAGATCAAACCCGAAACCTTTTGGGCGACACAAATATCTATAGAACCTGAGACGGTCGCTACCTTACCACTCCTAACACAGGGAGTTGCCCATTTGTCCGCCCAAAGAATGCGAATTGCATTAGAGGGAACATCAAGTTCATCACACCAAGATACAAATTGAGTTGCCCGCCCAACACCAACACTCGCACTTAGTTCATAACTTCGACCCATGTAAATAAACGACTCGCCGGGCACTAAGTCCAAATGTTTACCCTTATCAATCGTCACAACCCTACAGACATAATCTATACCCATAACATACACAACAATCGATGGGCCGATATTCTGTAGACGGAAAATGGGGCCGGTAGAAGAGAAAACACAAGTCTCTAGCCTAAGCTCCCCATAAATTGCAACTGCCTCATCTTGACGGAGTAAATGTTGCATATCCCAAATCGAATCTCCATCACCTACAGGTCTACTCATGATTCCGAAAAACCACCCATGATCTGAAAGGTTTGATTTACTTGTCCGACTCATGTACCTATCCTTTCGAAACGAAAAATGAAAACGCGAATTCTTAAGCTGCGAAGATTTAACTGCCGCGATTATACTATAAGGCTTCACAAAGAACAAACACAACCCATAACTCGCAACTTATTTATACCTGCTCGCAAATAAAAAAGGGCCAAGCGATTATAGCCGAGCCCTTTGTCTTTTTTCTTCCATCAAAAATCGAAATTCTCAGTTTTTCGTGATAATCCCCTAGGGAAGGATATCAATGCAAAAAATACCAAACGTCCTGCCACGCAAGAAAGTCCTTTGCAATTCAAATTCTTCGGTACGAAACACAAATCACAAAACAAACAACACTGAAAATATCAAAGTACCAATGGCAAATCTGTGCATCAGTTAGCTCCTTGTAGCTAGTTAGTGACTTGATTTTACGACATTTCTCTCGTCGTTATCTAGTCAAGACCCTAAACATATAATGCAGAAATAAATGGCTTCACTGGTCGCGTTCTACTAAAATCAACAAATTCAATAACGTTCGGGGCACTTATATCGCGGACCTTTTGGTCTATCCATTCAGTGCCTGGTAGTGAAATCTGAATCCCATCAGGAGCATCTGGGGTCAAAACGACTGACCCAAAATTGTAATTACCCACAAACACTGCAAATGTAAGCAGAACGAAACTCAAGACTACAATTGCGGTTTTTCTCATCGATTATCCCCTTTGCGAGAACAAAGCTAAAAAGTTAAAGTACTACGCAAGAAATATGTAACAGTTGCATTATACTATCGGATAGCAAGGTAGTCTAAACTAATTGAATAATGGTACTGAACTGAGTACGCCATTTTTCCTAA
>CAYZXG010000029.1:0-11236 GCA_964482365.1 uncultured Candidatus Saccharibacteria bacterium
TGGGGAGAAAAAGGTAAAACTGGGAGAATCGGGGCTGATTCCCCCAGCTTTGTCTACGGAATGTGGTTATTGGTGCCTCTGGGAGGTATGCGACTTGGAGGAACAGGTGATTCTTCAACGAGATAGACGGTCACTCCTTGCTGAAGACTAAATCGTTGAACCTCACCGTGGAAAATTATCCGACTTCGAGATTGCTCATCCCCAGAGTAAACAAACCAGGTTCCTTCTGGAATGGGTTCTCCTTTTTTAAGGACGAGTACGTTGTCAGCAGCAATAATAAGCGATTGACGGCGGTGAATGGTTAGTACTTCGAATATTGGTCCAGATGCGGTACGTGAAAAAGTTGAACCGGGTTTAAGCCGTTCAAACGCGACTTGAGTACGCACAATTTGTAAACCCATAAAAATCCTTTCGATGTTGGTTATGGATCGGTGGATGAAAGAATGGTGGGCTCTGGAGGCGCACCTTAATGATTTGATTATGGGGTGATAGTGCACCCCCAGAGCCCGATTTAGTCGATAACAGGTAATAAGAGCAACTTACGCACTCATTATACAATAGATTTTACAATTTGCAACTATGGGTTGCTCTTTGCTTCAATCACCGCCGCTGTTTCAGCGTTTTGGTTTTGCGCTTCTCGGACGATTTCTGCTGGTGACCCGAAGACCAAAATGTACAGCGGAATCATCATCACAGTAATGTCGTCAAATGGGAGGGCTGGTAGAAAATCAAAAGGCCAAATCCAATAGGCAATTGCAACAAGTTGCAAAACCGTAACAAACATTTTCAAAAAAATCGAGACTCTTCCATTGAAGTATAGTTTTATCGAAAGAACTACCATGGAAAACGGATTTAGATAATTTGCTTTAGATCCTTGAACAATTACTGGTTTTATCTTTTGGGTCTGTGTTCTCATCGTATTTTTCTCCGTATCTTGAAGTTAAGGGAAACGGCGCTTTTTACGGCTAACCGTTCCCCGTTTTATGAAGCTACTTCCCTACCGTTACTGTGTGGTTGCACTCGTCAGCTGTTCCTGAAGAGGTAAAGTACTCGTCGGGAATTTTCTGAACTCCAGGAGGCGGGCTCCCGAGGTGTAGCATTCCTACATCAATCCCTTGAACGATCGCGGTAGATTTAAAACTAACCGTTACCGTATTATTCTTTGTATCCACATCGTGAATCGTTGACGCGTACATCGGGTAAAGTCCACAGTCATTATTTGACGCAATGACTGAAGCAAAGGCAATGTCGATTGAGTTTGGTCGTGTTTCATTGATTGACCAAAACTGATCATCACTTTTGTTGGGATTATCAAACCGGATACGTTTTTCACCGGAATGGTGAGTAATCCCCCCATGATTTTCAAGCGTTTGTTCAAACTGGATGTACCCGACTTTTGCATCAGCTGGTACAAATCGGTTTGCACTGTAGATCGTTGGCGTCGGCGGAGTTCTACTTCCGTCAACAACGCTTTCTAGATACGAAAGGTTGTAATATACAAACGCCCAATATTGAACGGTAATTTGCTCACCAGGTGCAATTGTGTACTGTTTCGAAGGCATAATTGCATTTGAAATTGCTGACTCGTTATTTTGTGCAAGAGCTGCGTTCCACACAAGAGCCGGCATTGTCCAGTTTACAGTAACGTGAATCTTTCGCCCTTCATCGGTTGTCACTTCGGTGGTTTGAGATGCAACCGTTATGGTTGAACTTTGCACCTGGGGTGACTGTTGACCTGCAGTTTGAACGGATTGCTGCTGACCGAGTTGCTGAGACGCCTCTTGCGGCGATTTTTCAACGCATCCACTGAAAACCAAAGCAATGAGTAAAACCACAAAGACCATTGGTGTTTGACGAAACATGTTGACTCTCTCCTTTTTTCGATTATTTACATCGTGCAAAGTACTCGTTGGGAACGTTTCTAAGCCATAGTGGTGGCGAACCTAACCAGAGATTCATTCCCGGTGTAGGGGAATCTACCCAGAGACTGTTCGGAGGAAGTGGTGATTCTGCATTCCTATTAAACCGAATAGTTACTGCCTCAGTTTGCAGATCAACACCTACAATATGAACGGCACTAAGAGGGTGCAGCACACAGTCATTATTTGAGGTACTAGTTGATGCAAACCAGAACGAATCTGATCCGATCGAGTTTTCCCCTACTGACCAGATGTCACTCTGTTTTATGGGGTTATCAAGTAGAATCTCCTTAACTTGCCTAGGATTAATGTCATTATCTAATCTTCGATATTTTACTACCCCACCTTTATTTTGGAGGGTGAGCCGATATGAAACATAGCCGACTCCTGCACTTTGCGGAGCTTGGTCTATCGAGCTATAGAGATAGTGTCCCTTTGTGATCACGCTTTGGTCAGTTGAAAGGATCCACCTGTCCGCCCAGTAATAAACAAACCCCCAATAGTCAACGGTGATCTGATCGCCCGGCCAAAGCGTGTAGTTTTGCGACGGGTTAATTGCTCCGTATATTGAACCACTTTGTTGCCTAACCGTATTTAGGTCCCAATTAAGAACCGGCATGACCCAGTTTACGGTAACCACAATTCGTCTTCCGTTAGCAATAACTTCCGTGGTAAATGTTTGAACTGTTTCAAATTCACCCGTAGATTGAGCGTATTGTTCCTGAAACTGTGATAACTCTGGGGCTCCTTGTAGTACTACTTGAACGGGCTGCTGTTGTGTGTTTTGCAGTGTTGCCTCTGGTGACTTTTTACCACTGCATCCACTAACTAACATCGATAAAACAAGAACTGCGATAATTGCACGATAATTTTTGACGTGGATCATCCTTATATCCTCCATTGTCAAAGAACAAACAAAAGATTTATAAACCGATAGCTTGTTTACTTAAGCTGATTGTTATGATACCATATCGAGCAATAGATACGCATAAGATAAGTTGCAATTCTATTGAATCGTTGTATGATGTTATAGTTATCCAAAATAGAAAGTCTTATTTGATAACTTAAAAGCTAGTCGTATAGGAACAGACTGACATGTAGCACAGTAAGTCTGTTTTGGACTAGCTATAATACGTTAAGAATAAGGTTGCTACGTTTTCTGCCCACGCACTTTCATTACTATTGGATAACGCGTTGTGGCAATCTTACAACGTGAACCTTAACAACATATTCACATGAGCGTTCCCTTCCCTTAAGTACATCTTTATGGTGTATTTGTGTGAAGGGAACGCAAATTTATTTTTTATTCTTTGCTTAGAAAAAACCGAGATTGACTAATACGATAAAGGAGGAGATAAGATGCAGTGGATAATTACCCGGCTAAAATGGACTGCGTTTATTTGGACTGTTGGACTTGTTGCAACGGGTGTAGCATGGGTATGGCTTAAAGTGCCTGCTGCCTACACTGCATTTCAGTTTTTGTTGGCATTCCCAAAGTATCTTTGGGGTTTGCTTGTGTTGGCGTACCAGAAGTTTATGCCGAGTATTTCTGTTGTTGATCGGGTTACTGTTCAAGATTTGGTTAATCCGACAACATATGCACGAAACTCATTGATGGATTCGTTCATGCTCATCGTTATTGTGGGTTTCGTTGTCGTTGCACTCCTATGGCTTCTTGTGGTTTTTGTAAAGGCTGTTGGAAAGCAAGGCGGCGAGGCCAAACAAGTCTTTGAGTCAGAAACAGCCAGGAAAACTCTTGTTGTTCTAGCCTTGCTTGGATTAGCGTATGTCGGTTACCGACAATATGGGTTTACTCTTTTGGGCAATGCAATCTTGCTTGCGGCGAGTGCATACCTGTTGCTTCAAGTTGTCTCAGTGATGATTCCTGAAGCGAAAAAGAAGACGAGTAAAGCTTTTGACGACACAAAAAACGCGATTTTTAGTATTATCGGTTTTCTGCTTTATCCCGTTTTGGTTTTTGTATCCATTGGAATAATTGCAAATATTGGAGGGAAAATAGTAAATATTGACGTTACTCCAATTCTTACAGAGCTATATAATTGGATGTCGACAACCGACGTTCCAAGAGTGTTCTTGCAGGTTTTTTCGATAGGAATTGGGGTGGTTTCCGCCGCAAAAAGTTTGGACATCATCTCAAGCATCGTCGTTTTACTTGTTGTGTTTATTATTGTTTTCAATAAACCACGTGCAAGAACTGCACCGTAGTGGCCAAGGAGGCTAACACATGAGTACAGGTTTTTTGTGGACTATCTTGGTCGTCTGTTCGGTTCTACTGGTTTTTGTTTTGTTCTGGCCGCTTATCCAAAAGATGGGTCGGCCACGGCCACGACCACAACCGGTGGGAACAGCATTAGCGAGGGTCACCCCTCCTCCAGATTTTGAGCCAGAAGATAGTGATGGAGATAGTGGTGATGATGGGGACGATGATGATCAACATGGGTTGGGAGGAGCGAGCGCAAGTTTTGTTTCTCCCAACCCACCGCAGCCTCCGGCATCTACCGGGCCTCGCCCAGCACGAACTGGAGGTGTTAGTACAAAGGCAAAAGCAGCAGGGTTATCAACATTCGTTTTTGCTATTGTCGCTATGCTTGTGGTTAGCATGTTCTTCCAAAGAACAGGCACGCCTCCTATTCAGAATATTCCTGTACCAACGCAACAAGTTGGTGAGGTTATTGCTATTGGAGGAGATACGGCATCAAACCCGACATTCAATCTTATGAATATTGCATATGTTTTTGTAGCCTTGCTAGCTTTACTTGGTTGGTTGATCTGGACCAAGAGGGAAGCAATCTTGGAGTATACATCTCTTAATGCGCTTAATGTTGAAGGGGTTACGGCGGAGATTTATAAACTATTCCCGGGTGATGATGAACCGGTAATTCTTTCATATTTCGTTACCGTATTCCTTAAACTAACAGGTAGCAAAGAGATTGAACATATTATCACGTTCATACGCAATGAGCTTGGTGAGACTGGTTTAACAAATATTACCGTTGGAAGGATTACCTATAAGGTTGTAGATTCGCTGACGCGAAAAAGAGAATTTGAAGCACAAGGGGTTCCGTGTGTAACGGAGATTGAAGCAGCAGCCCTAAAATCAACAGTTGCTGCAATTAAAGCATTGAGTGCTGAGACAAATCTTAACCCCTATAATTTTCAACAGCAGCCGCAATTGGTAGAAAGTGTTATGTTTGAAACTCTGAAAAAAAGGATTAGTGCTTCTGTAGGTAAGATTCTTGCAAGCATTACTATCGAGATTACACCTACACCAGAAACTAAGCTCTTGCTTGAAGAGATGGCGCGCAGACATGTGCAGGCACAGAGTACGGCCGATATTATTGTTGAAACAACGCAGAGTACTCTCGATGGTCTGAATGCAGATCCATTTGTCACACGGGTGCTTCAAATTGTACTACCAACAATCCAAGCATTCTTTGATGGTTTGCGCCGTTCACGATAATAAGTGGAGAACTAAACAATGGATAATGAGGATACGGATATTTTACAGCAGTATTTTAGACTAAACATTGCCGACAAGGCTGGTCTCGCATGGACAATCTTTGGTTCAATGTTTATGGCCCTTCGTTTGCTTGGTGCTCACCTCATAACTGCATTTCTGCTGGATAGCTATGCAATAGTGAACATCGTGCTTATGGTAACTACGTTGGTATTGCGTGTACTCCTTGTCTCTGATCGTGTTGAATGGAGTAAGGATGTCCAGAAAAGTAGTTTAAACCACTTCTTTCACTATTGTCTTGTGTTCGTGGCGTACCTTCCATGGGCAATGCTCAATGTATTTTTGATGTTTTTCATGTAAAGGAGAATAGTATGACTGACAATCAAGCTAGTAATGGTGGCAGTAACGGAGGTGGCAGTAACAGTGGTAGTGGGTTGGTTCCGATCTTGTTTTTTGTTTTGCTGGGGCTTGGACTTTTGATGCTCATGGGAGCAGGTCGTGATCCGGCAACTGGTGAGTTTAAGATTCCGGATGATGGACCCGCCCGTGCGGCATCCAGCATTTCGCGAGGTTTGGAAACTGTTGGTGCGTTTGCTCAAAATCGGTTGATGTCTCCGAGCGCTGAGGCAAACAACCAGAATGCGGTAACGGTTAACAACTACATGCCAGCTCCGGGGCCGATTGAAGTTAATCTGACAATTCCGGCGATGGATCCTGGGGTTTACAGTGGGATCCAGGCCACTTTGGATCAGATGAACGGCAAGCTTGATATGCACACTGGAATGTTGGGAAATATCCAGCTAAGTCAGGATGAAATACAGGAGGGGCAAGCTCTCATAGGTTTCTGCCTTCAGTATTACAATACGCCGGACGCTGATCTTCAACCAGGGATTCTTGACCGGCTCGTGTCCTTTCTGCAAAAGATCATTCCTGGTGGGAATGATGGCTCCCGACCGGTGGCCGAACAATATAGGCAGGTTGGTGGTCGTGAAGGTGTGATTCAAGCATGCGAGCGATTGTTCACAGAGTTCAGTCCGTGAAGTTAGTAGGGTTTTGATAATATGATTTAAATGTTGAGTACCGTACGCTATGTGCGTACGGTACTCAATCTACCCTTTTTACTTTTATTGATATTCCAAATTATTTGTTTGGAGCATCATCAAAGTTAGAAGTTTTTAGAGGTTATTGGGAAGTCGCTCATGTGTAAAATCATTTTTTCTCAAAGGAGATTTACGTTATGCAAAGGAAGCTAAGTAAGCAAATGCTTTTACTCATTGCTGTTCTTGTTATCGGAGTTGGTGGTGCGGGGTATATGCTCCTTACTCGGGAGACGCCTCAGGTTTCGACGACTGCGGACTTGCTAGAAGGTATGCCAACTGCAATTACCATGCCCACGGCTCCATCTGCGGATACCACGCTCGATGAAAGTGGTCAAGTTTTTGCCGACCCAAGTTATCCGTCACCGACTGCAAGCACTGGTTTTATCAATCGGGTGGGTCAATTGTTAAGTGGTGGTACAGATCAACCTCAAACTGAGTTTGATAGTGCACAAGTAACCACATTGCAACCGGCTGCCGTTAGCACCCAGAGTGCGTGTCCAAACGGCGCGTTTAACGCTCAAGGCCAATGTGTCGTGGGTGCGATGGATGGGTATTCCCAATCCACAGATGCGGGTGGTTCAGCAGGAAATAATGCTGGACAAAATCTTACGTCCGCGTCTTCTGGTGGGAATTATCGCGCTTGTCTTGGCACGCCCGTCAATCCTGCTCTCTTGGTTAATCAGTTTACGATTGGATCCGGGGAGTGGCTTAAAAGGGGTCGTGAACGGGCTGGTAATGTTTGTGAAGGAAGAGATATCTATACCGTATCGGCAACAGGTGTAAATGGAAAATGTGTTGGGTTTCCCCTTGTTAACCAGAATATCGTTCAAGTTGGTGACGTGTATGGATGCACAAGCACGCCTGCGCAGATCAACCCATTGACTGGCATCTGCATGGGGGCACCGGTTGATGTTTCTACCCTTTTTCAGTTTACCATCGGGCAAGGTCAATATATTCGAACTGCCGGAGGTAACAACTGTGAAGGAAAGAATTTCTACACTGTTTCGTCAAGTGGAATTAATGCAGACTGTATTGGATTCCCGCCTGTAAATCCTGATCTTGTATATGTAGGTGATGTTTACGCCTGTAAGTAAATGACCATAAGAATTTTTCATTCAATCTATGAGGAGAAAATAATGAACAAATTGCCGAAGAATCAAAGGTTATTGCTTGTTGTAATTACAGTCGTTGCTTTGCTGGTGGGTGTCACTTTCTATGTGACTGCTGATGGAACTCCAACGGGAGATACCAATCCAGACATGCAGGCTTTGGATAATATGCCGGACATGCTTTCGGCCCCGAGTGTTGAGCAGGATCAAGGCACTATTGGCCAGCCTCAACTTCAGACCCAGGTTGAGCGTTGGAATCCCGATCCGGGTGGAACGCCCAGCCCGTGTAATGGTTCGATCAAGCAAACGCCCAACGAACCCGATGAGTGTATCGAAGGTTATTATCCTGACGCGAATGCGGTTAATTCTGATTAGCTCTCGCGACTATTGCTGAGAGTTTTAAAATACTGAAAGCGAGGTCGTAAATGACACTATCGAGGTTAATGTTGATAGGTGCCGTCTTGGTTTTTATCCTTCTTCTGTTCATCGGAGCAGGACTTTACTATTTTGTTCTCCAAGCTCCAGGAGGCGCACAGATTGTTGCAAGCAGTTCGCCGAATTTGGTTCGGATTCCGTCGGAACCATTAACTGTTACACGGGCTGCTCTTGCAATTGGGAGTGCATGTCTTGTGTTTTTTGTTTTGATCAAGCCACAACTCCGGAGTAAAGATAAGGAGGAGTGACATGGGGACTGATGCTACCGGCAAAGGCTTGTTAATAGTGATCGGCATTGGCCTCGCATTTATTGTGGGCTTTGTCCTATTACTATACAGGCCTATGGTCAGATTTATCTGTTTTGTTAGTCCACATCCTGGCTGTAGTAACTACAATGTGGTTGCTACAGCCAGTTCGGGTGACGGCCAAACTCTTGGATGGTTACTGTTGATCATTCTTGCGGTGGTTGGAGTGATCGGCTTGTTTAGAGTTGTAGTTGGACCACTCGTTGAAGGTGTGGCAATGTTTCTTAGTAGTTGGGTTGTGTGGGCTTTTGGAGCTGTTGCATTAGTAGTGTACATGATTGTCAAAAGTGCAGAATCAGCCCTTGCAAAAAAAGATGCGATAATCGCCAATCTCCAAAAGTCTGATGTTCGCGTTATGGTTGAAGAAACTGGTAAGACTACGCGCGCATATATGGCTTCCACAACCATTGCGTACGTTGTGCTGATTGCCTGTTCCTTTGCGCTGCTTGTAATTGTCTTGTGGTATATGAAAGACTTTGCAGACGCGAAGGCGGCAAATGGACCACAAAATACCGCATCGGTTGTAAAGGTAAATGCAACGTCGTTTTTTGATTCTGTATGGCTTGGATGCAAAGTGGTGTTTTTCTACGCACTTTTGTGTAGTCCAATTGGAGCTATCGGCATCTATGCCCATATGATGATTGATTTGAAAGAAGAAAGGATTAGCCATGAAAAAGCCTGGAAGTTGGCTTGTGATTATGCTTATGTTCTTGCTCATGGTGGTGAGCGCCGGGTGCTCACCAGCAGCGGTGAACACTGACTCTGCCACGAGTGTAGTGACAACATCAAATTTGGAGCAAAACCCGGTTGCACAGATGGAGGGGTCGTTTAACCCGATCATACCCGCAACGAATCCTGATTGGATGGTTTATTCCGCGTCCCTAGATGCTAGGACAAAGGATTTCAGTAAGACACTTCTCACAGGATTCCAGACATTTGGACTCTTTGGCGTGCTCATCATAGCCCTTGTTATATTGGGCTTGAAGAGTCCAGCAAAACCGCAACGGAGGGACGCCGATGAAAATTAATAAGGGAGTTGTTCTTCTCATCGCGATTGTCCTACTCTACACGCTCTCCGTTGGCGGAGTTGGGAAATTGCTTGGCAAGCGGGTCGGACCTAATGAAGTAAACGCGACTGCACAGACTGAACCGATCAAGCAAAGTGCGGATCAAGTTCAGATGGATCCGAAAGTTGGTGGAGTCCAGATAATCACGATTAATCCACCTACCGTTGCCTTGCAATCTGATCAGTCTAGTATTAGCATTGACGGCAACCAGATCTTTAACTGGCTGCTTGTTGGAGTTCTGTTTTTTTTAGTCGTGTATATTGCGTATGACTTCGCCGACGAAGGCACGAGGGCGTTTATTCGCGGACTGTTTGGGCAAGGAGGAAACGATGCCAAACCTTCCCGTGATGCCTGAGTGGGTAATTCCCGCGGCTGTGATAGTGGGGATAATCCTTTTGAGCTCTGTTCGGGTCAAAGGATATCCGATTCTTGTATTCCTGATGGTTGGTTTTTTTATCGTCATTGGCTTTCTCATGGATCCGCTCGGCGCGGTAAATGACATGGGTGCCCAGTTTGCGAATCTGGGTAGCGGTATTGATCTTAAATCGATAATTGCTTTGGGCGTTGTGGTGGCAGTGGTAGTTTTACCTGTTGTGTTTGGCAGAAAGACCAAAACTACAATCCCACCGTCAGTTGATGAATAAGTTAGTTCTAAAAAATAATAGCCTGGTGTGCATTACGCGCATCAGGCTATTTTTATACTTCAAGAATAAAGTTGCTTTATCTTCATCTGAGAATTTTTTCAAGTAGAGGATGGATTGGGTCGCTTTCTGATATCTGAACAAACCGTGCTTCAGGTGATGCAAGACGAACAATTGCTGCAATACTCAGCGGTCCAATAACCGCGTCGACTCTCCGGTTCCAGAGATGACTGGTGGTGTCTTCGACGGGAATAATTGCAAGATCAACACCATATTTTGCTTTGCAAAATTGAATGAGTTCTTCATCGACTGAACTGCTACAAAGTACAATGTTCATGATTTCCCTTTCTGTATTTAGTTAGGTGCCAAAGCCACTTCCTTTTGATTATATAACGAATATGGATTTGAAATTGAAATAATTGTATGAGTGATTTGAAGTGTTTGCTGAGGATAAAAAAAGAGGCCTGGTTGCGGGGATGCAACCAGGCCTTAGGTCTTTGTGAGGGTTCCCACCCCTCAGTGTGAAGCCAAGCCGGCCAACCCTAGATGGTTGATCGGATGCCCGGCACGGTGCCGGTTTGTGGGCTGGCTCAGGGGACCAGGCCTCACGGGATGAGTGGCTCACAACACTTTGTGTTGCGAGCTTCCGCGATTTCTTGGCCCCCCAGCTTTCTCAAGCCGGGGGGCCGCTACAGTTTTCCAAAAATTATTTGGGGCATGGAGGGCGTCTCCTTTTTGGGTATGGGGCGATGCCGAGATCGTGGCGGCCCCGTTGGATGATTGCACCCCGAAGATGTGGGAGCCCGGGCTCTGGCCGATCCGGCCAAGCGTGGCTCCCCGGTGAAAGGGGTGCATCAAATGTGTGAAGTGTCTTGGTTTGTAGCTCCACCAACAACACTTCTCCGCCTCTATTGGGCGGCGCCGCTTTAGGCGGCCACAGAAAAACTCGTGCGCTCGCGGGTTGTACTTCGCATAGAGCGAGCGTCACGAAAATCAATTAATTTGGTCCCCCAATCCTTTCGAACTGGGGGACCCCTACAGTATTGTAAATTTTTTAATGTTCACGGTGGCCTCCGTAGGCTGTATTTTAAATTCGAAGGTTACTCGCCTTCGATGTAAATAGTATATGTGTTAGCTCATATTAAAATTCCTCAAGAAGGTACTTGTTAGCTCATAATTAAG
>CAYZXG010000030.1:0-11029 GCA_964482365.1 uncultured Candidatus Saccharibacteria bacterium
TGACCCTTCGGAGACGTTTACCTACGAGTTAACTGCGGACGGAACAGACTACTCGTTGTGCCTTATCGGTGGAGACTGCTACACCCACGCAGACTACTAATCGACACCAGTTGATAGTTTCAGTACAACGCGATACGATATAAATGATGCAACGAATATTTTATTGGGTTAAACAACATCCCTTTCAAACAGGTCTCGTTCTAGTGATTTTATGGCTTGCTTGGCCACGTATTGAGGCCACGTACTATAACCTCCAATACAGGACGTCGTCATCCCAAAACACGATGTATGACACCGTTTCACCTGGAAATAAGGCCCTAGAATACTCAGGTTCACCAAGTTCGTCTTACGCTCCTTCCTATGCACCCACCGACACCACCGATCGGATGGTTTCGCAAAACGCTTCCCTATCAATGGTGGTTAAAAATGTTGAGGAAACAAACCAGGCAATTCTTTTGTATACCAAAAACCTTGGTGGATACATGGTTTCAAACTCCCTTTCGAGCCCAAACGATGCAGCATATGCCACCCTAACCGTAAGAGTTCCATCCGAAAACCTTGATGACGCACTCTCCTATTTCCGATCGCAGTCTCTTAATACAACAGCCGAAAATATCACGGGTAATGACGTGACCGACCAGTATTCAAACCTTGACGCTCTCATTGCCAATCTAACCGCAACTAAAACACGGTACGAACAGATCCGAGAAAGTGCAACGGAAATTTCAGATCTTGTTGACGTAACACGAGAAATCACCTCTATCCAAAACCAAATAGATAGCTACGTTGGCCAACAGACATACCTTGAGCAGATCGCTAAATATTCACTCATCTCAATTGACATGTCCACCGATGAACTCGCACTGCCTTTTGCACCTAAAGACACATTCAGACCAGCTCTTATCTTCCGACAAGCCGTCCGATCTCTGCTAACGTTTATGCAGACACTTGCAGGCAACGCAATCTGGCTTTCTGTATACGCTATTGTCTGGGTACCCGTCCTCATTGTTTTCCTATGGTGGTACAAAAAAACACGCCCCAAACTTCAGAAGAAAACATAACTCATACTGTTCGTACTGGTTTTACCTTAATCGAACTTCTTGTTGTTATTGCAGTGATTGGCATTCTAGCAACGGTTGTTTTGGTTGCAATCGATCCACAGCAACGAATCTCCAAAGCTAAAGACGTAGGCAGAAAATCAGACCTTTCAGAAATCGCCAATGCGTTAGAAGCATACTATACAAAAAACCGGGCCTACCCCTATGACATATCCCAAGGTGGTTGCGGCAGATACCAAACGGGAGGAACCCCCCTTTCGTGCGACAGTGTGAATGATGGAGACAACTGGATTCCGGATCTTGTTTCGCAAGGATTTTTAAAAAGTTTACCCAAAGATCCCATAAATAGTACCTTCAGCACAGTATGGGCCAACGGACGCGCCTACTTTTATATAAGTGAAAATGTTGGAGGAGGAACACGCGGTGATTACTATATTTTGGGCACATGGCTTGAAAACCCCACCGACTCTAAAAGTCTCGGCTATTATGATGGCATCGGGGTAGATCGACCTAAATGGCCTTTGTGTGACAGTACGGTTGGTGCAGGGGAGATCGGTTTCGATAGTAACATTTACGTGATTAGAAGTTACCGCTGCAATGGTGTAGACCCCGAAGGATCCCGATGATGGTACGCAACAATTCATTTTCTAAACAACTCATAGCTCTGATCTTCCTTATTGTGTTACTGATTCCAACTCAGATTTTTGCTGCCGTAGCACCAGACTTAACGACATTCGACGAATCAACCCAAAGGGAAATACGTGAAGAAGCCGCACGGCTTGGCATGAGTGTTGATGATTTTATCGGCGCCTACGTAGTATCGGAAATCCCTACAGACAACACAAACGGTATTATTATCTCAAGTATTATTGGTTCAACGTTACTGATTGCCGGGGCTAGTTTTTTACTCCCCTATCTTGTTAAACGTCGACCCAAAATATCCAAAAATAAAATTGTAACCTTTGACATAACACGTAAAGACGCATTAGCAAAACTTGTACAGATACTTGAAGCGTTTTACACGCGGTACCATCGGTTTCCTACCGAAGATGAATTTGCCACCATTTTGTCAAAAGCTCAATCAATACCAGCAGATCCTCACAAAGGTGAACCCGTCCCGAATAGTCAGGGGACATTTTACGGATACTATTACGATCAACGAAACCCAATCACCTTAAGGGTCGAACAAACATCGTATCGGTTATGGACGTTTCTTGAAAATGGCGAACGATATCTTCTCTCCGAGAACAAAAAAACAACTGACTCTACATTGACGTAAGTCGAGAAATCCCAAGAATATCGAGTGCATTCCCAAGCGTTACAAACACCGCGCGCGTAAGATCAAGCCGTGCACTGTCCACCGTATTATGCTCAATAACCCGGCACTCATGATAAAACGCATTAAATTGCTGAGAAAGACTTGTTGCGTACTGTGTAACAAGATGAGGACTAAGAGACTGCTGAGCTTCCCTTACCACATCAGGAAACAACACCACTGACTTAACCAGAGCTATCTCACAGGAAGTAAGTTCTCTCTTATTACTGGCGTGATCTAGCCCTCGCGCGTTCTCAATTACATGGTTTGCCCGTGCATACGTGTACTGCAAATAGGGACCCGAATCGCCTTCAAATGACAGTGCACTATTAAGATCAAACACAATGTTTTTACCCAGACTTTGTCGCAAAATCGCATACCGAAGGGCCGAAACGGCAATACGTTCTTGGTCTTTTTTGCTTATTTTCGAATCGGTCGATTTTTGAGATTGAGCAATAACCAGCCCAACTTCTTCGCGTATCGTATCAATAATCTCGGTAGCACGAACAATATCCCCCGTTCGCGAAGACATCTTGCGACCTTTAAAATCTAGCATTCCGTGCCCGATGTGTGTTGTCTTTTTTGCATAATCGGGATACACACGAGCCATCGCATGCAAAAGTACCTTAAAATACTCATTGATCTCATGAGCCGTTACAATTATTGACCGATCGTACGGCCATCTTCTATACTTAAGATCCGAAAGAGCCAGTTCCTTTGCTTCGTAGGTAGGCAGTCCTTCGCTGTTAATAAACACACGATTGTGCAGACCAAACTGCTCAGCTGGATAGATCACTGCACCTTCGCTCTCAACAAAAATACCATCAGCTATATGTGCCGTAACAATGGCCAGTCCATCTGCGCTTACTTCACTCTCAAAAAAGTATTCATCAAAATGCGTGTTGAGTCGTTCATACATCGTCTCAAAATAGGCAAGACTCCACAAACGACCTGCGTGGTACACATCCCACACGTCCCCCGTTTTTTGCGCATAGATAGTCTTATTAATGGCAATGATTTCATTTTTCTGCGTATCATCAGATGCATACGCTTTATGTCCCTGCGCATAACACGAGCCCAAAATCGCAATCCGCTCCGTTATATCCTTCGTGGCCAGCTCGCTCATTGAAACCTTTTCCCGTTTCAAATATTCCAGTAACCCCCACACAGATTTTGCAACATGCAGACCCACATCCCCCTGATAATTAACCCGAAGTACCTGCGCTCCTCCCCACTCGAAAAGATTTGCAATCGCACTTCCTATAATATTTGGCATCAAATGACCCACGTGAAACTCTTTGTAGGGATTTGGATCGGTAAACTCAACCATAACTTTCTGGTAAGCAAACGTATCAGTCTTTCCAAACGTTTCGGGCAAATCCTTAATCCGGTTTACAAGCGTAGGTACTAAAACTTCGATATTGATAAACCCTGGGGCCGAAACTGTAACGTTCGCTAGCACATCGGTGAAAGAAACATCAACTCGGTCAACAATCTTTTGGGCCACGTCTAGAGGGTTTTGCGACATCCGCGCGGCCACGATTAGCGCAATATTCGTACTAAAATCACCAAATTTTTCAGGATCAGTTACGCGAACTTCAACAAAAGACTCTGCCAAATCGTAACCAGCATCTAATACTGCCTGCGTTATGATTGTACCGATTTCACGCTTTAGCTCCATCAAATGATTGTAGCATTACAAACCCAAATCAGTTGACAAGCGTTATACGATACGCGATACTGAGAGCAATGGACGAAAAGGAATTGCCCGCAAACGATACTTCCGGTGAAGTTTCAGATGAAGATGTTGAAACGCTACTATCTGATCTTGATACGGAATTTTCTACTGAACAACAAGACCCGAGTAACGCCCAAGACGCAGTAGGAGAAGAAGTTGCAGATGCGGATACTGTTTCGGGTTTTGACCCCAACAGCGAACTTTCAGCTGCCACAAACATTGATAAGACTACTTCCGTCGAACCTCAACTCGAAGAAGAGATACCAACACCTCAACCAAACACCGACGATGAAGTTCCCACTCCAACCCCTGCCTCACCCGAAAACAAAAACGACAATAACAAACGAAATATCATCGCACTCGTCGTCATTACTGGCATTTTGCTTATTATTCTCGCGGTAACCGTTTGGTGGTTTTTCTTACGAGATGGATCTTCATCCACTACGCCAACACCAACCCCTACTCCCTCTATCCAAGCAGTAAACCCAACCGCAACTCCGGGAACGCAAACACATTTAGAGTGTAGATTTGGTCTCTGCGTCGAAGTCCCTGGCGCGGGAGAAAACGTATGTTCCTCATCGTTTGACTGTGAACAAAACGGTTCTCAATTAACACCGACACCAACAACAGGAGAAGCAACACCACTCGTCACCGTTCTTCCTACAGCAACTGCCGTACCAACGGTAACAACAACCACCATCACACCAACAGCACAAACAACGGTTCAACCTACCGTTACTCCAACACGCGCAGTAACAACGACACCACAAACAACTTCAACTACAACGGCAACACCAACACCACTTGCTTCTCAACTTCCCGAAAGTGGTACCGTTTCAACAACTATCTTTGTATCCTTACTTTCACTACTGTTTATGTCTGCAGGTTTTGTTGCGCTTCGAAAACAAGACTAATTATTGCCCTCAAAAGATATCCACACGTGATCGACAGTTTCAGCATACCATTACTATCCTTTACGATAGAAACCAAAACAGCCCGTTGACGTTATCCACACACGCCCGTATCTTGGGTGACACATGTCTACTGCACCGATCTGGAAACAAGCACTCGCCGCACTTGAAATAGAGCTTGATCCTGTTATTGTTTCTACCTGGTTTAGAAACACCTCACTGTATGAGACATCGGAAGATAAAGTCATCATTGCCTGCACCGATGCATATAGCAAAAGCATTATTCAAAAACGCTACAAAGATCAGATCGAATCAGTCCTAAAAAAAATTATTAACCCCTCCATACGTGTTGATTTTATTCTTCGCCCAACAAAACTAAACACCATGCCACTAAGTGGACCACTTTTTGATGAAATACCAAGCACCGAACCTACGCTAAACAATACAGAAACCCCAAACTCAACGCCAGCGGCGCCTTTCCAAACATATCGAAATAAACCTCAACTCAACGTTTCATATACGCTCGACAATTTTGTAGTTGGCGTTAACAATCGCGTGGTCCATGCCGCAGCAACCGCAGTTATTGAAAACCCGGGCCACATTTATAATCCCCTTCTCATTTATGGAAATACCGGAGTCGGAAAAACGCACCTTCTGCACGCAATCGGAAACGAACTAATCAAAAGACACCCGCATTTTTCGATAACCTATGCCCCATCTGAAACATTTGTAAACGATCTTATTAGCTACATCAGAAATAAACGGCCCATGCAGGAGCTGCGTGATAGGTACCGCAAATCAGACGTCTTACTGGTAGACGATATCCAATTTTTAGCAGGTAAAGATGCGAGTCTTGAGGAGTTTTATCATACATTTAACGAAATATACCAGCTACAAAGCCAAATTGTATTAGTCTCAGACAGAGACCCCAATGAAATAAAAGACATTCCCGACCGATTAATCTCACGATTCCAAGGAGGTCTTATGGTCATGATCAGCCCTCCCGATTTTGAGACCCGTATTGCAATTGCAAAACAAAAATCACAAGAACTTGGACTCTCACTTTCCGAACCCATTCTTCAGTTTATTGCGGAACAAGCAACTGCAAATGTTCGCGAAATACATGGACTTGTGCATCAAGTACAGTCATATCAAAACTACCAACCGCAACCAATAAACGTTGCTATGCTTAAATCACTCCTTGGCGCTCACGAAGAAAACACTAAACCTAAAAGAAAAATTACTCCCGATCTTATTCTTGAACTAGTAACCAAACAGTTTGATACGAGCATTAAGGACTTATGTGGTAAACGCAGAAAAAGAGAAATCGTCATCCCCCGCCAAATCACCATGTTTTTACTGAGAAACGAACTTGGACTTAACCTTGAAGAGATAGGAGACATGTTAGGCGGACGCGATCACACAACAATCATTCATGGCTGCGATCGAATAAAACAACTAACCGAAGGTAGTGAGCAACCTGCTGTCGCTTCACACATCTCATCCATCCGACGCGAGCTCTACAGCTAATCGACCAACAACGTGCTCTGACTTTGAGACCTTTAGTTCCCTCCTTCTTAACCGACTTATCACTATACGAATAGTTTTAGGACCTAACCTGAATCGCCACGATTGTGGATAACATATCCCGTCTTGTGGATAACACGTTGGATCTTTCTTAGGTTTGTTGATAACTTTTGTAGTATGTGAATATTACCCACACATTATCCACACCCTAAGGGCGGGCAGTCCACAAGGCTTTTACCCATGTGACGCATAATTTACGACTTATACCGAAATACACACCGCCTATTATTGCTACTAATACTTAACTGTGTTACAGTTTGACTATGAGATTTAGTGTGGTAACTCAACGATTAAAGACTGTTTCACAACTTGCCTCACGCGCAATAAGCACCAAAACGAACGTTCCCGTGCTCACAAACATGCTGTTAACTGCAACCGAAGATAATATGCTTCGAGTGGAATCAAGTGATCTTGAAATTTCAATTAAGGTGGCAATTCAAGTTAAAGTTGATGAGCCTGGACAAATTACCGTTCCCGCAAAAACATTTACCGAATATATTGGATCTATTGCACACGACACCGTTGTTATTTCTTCTGATGGTAATCAATTAATGGTTTCAGATGGCGTGAATGATGCATCTTTTGTAACCATGCCGGCTCAGGATTTTCCTGAACTTCCGTTATACGAAGAACAGTCATCGCAGGCTATGATATATCCAAGCGTGTTTAGAACGTTGGTAAAACAGACGGTTTTTGCTGCTGCATCGGGCGATATTCATCCAGTTCTTACCGGTGTTTTATTTGTATTTAAGAACGATAAAACGCTTGATGTTGTTTCAACGGATAGTTACAGACTATCAGTAGTTACCGTTCCCTTTGAAGGTACGTTCGAGGGTTCCTTTATTATTCCAGCCTCATCTTTGCGTGATATCGATGCGCTTTTGGCGGATGCTAATGCTATTGATGCTTTCGAGTCACCAATTACCATCATGGTGAGTACTACTCAAAATCAGGTTTTTGTAAAAATTGGGATTGTTGAAGTAATTTCGCGACTTTTAGACGCAGATTATCCTGACTACCAACGCATATTTCCTGATGAATTTGTGGCGCGCGTTGTAGTGAACACCGCATCGTTTTTAGAGGCTGTTAAAACGACGTCAATTTTTGCCGAACGAGAAGGTCAGGCAGTAAAACTTACTACCAATCCTTCGGCACAGTCTCTTGATCTTACCGCGCACAGTTCTTCGGTTGGTCAATACAAAGGCGTTGCAAAAGCTACCATTACGGGCGAATCGTTTTCTTTTGGGTTTAACGCACGTTATTTATTGGATGCCATCCAATCATTTCCCCACGAAGATGTGTGTATTGAGATTGCATCGGCAACAAAACCAATTGTTTTTACCTCGGAAGAGGATCAGTCCTACCGACACGTGGTAATGCCCATGACCATCCCTGATGAATCGTAATGCAATTTACAGCTATGCGAACGCTACTCGTTGTCATTACTCTTACTATTATTGCCCTTATAACCTTTGCCTTTGTTAAGGAGGGGGCTTTGGTGTTGTTCTCTCAAGAATCTGAGACGGGAACCCTAACCGTGGTGACGCCAAATTCATCGGTTTCGCTGAGAATTGATGGAGAGTCCTACACAACAACGCCTGCAACGGGTATTTCACTTCCAACTGGTGAGCATCTTGTTTCAATAGGAGATGAGTGGCAAACAAAAATTCAGATTGCGGGTAATACTCAGAGTACGATTGATCAAACGTTATTTTCAAATTCTATCGTTAATTTTGGATATCAAGTTGGATTTGAGCAACTGCAAACTCTATTTGCACAAAGTAGTTTGACGATTGTAACGACTCCATCGGATGCGGTAATAACGGTTAATGGCAAAACGCAACAGTCGTCGCCTGCCATTATCCCTGTCCGTGAAAGTGAATCGTTTGAGATTGTGGTTTCAAAAGATGGATTTAAGGATCGTGTATTGTCGTTGAGTGTGCCAAAAAGTACCCGTGCACAGGTTGTGGTTAGTCTTATTCCCAACGTTTACGAGTCGTTAACGGTACGTGCGGTTGATGATGTTACTACGAGTGAAACGGGTGTGCCACAAAGTATTTCGCGGGTTGAATGGGGTGGTGCGATGTTACCAGCTAACGAAGTGCCATTGACTACTTGGCAGAATGTTGTTGCGTATCAGTTAGTTCCATTTACGAATAGTTCGGACATAGAGACCTTGTTGGTTCTTGATGAGATCTCACGCTTCTGGTACGGCTATGACGGCATTCCATTTGCCTATGTCATAACGGCTGATGCAACGTTGTATGAGGGTATCGGAGTGTATAACTACGATTTTAGTACGATTAGTGGCCGTGGATTTCAAGCGGGTGATGTTCCGGTGTTAATAATATCCAGTGAGATTACGCAAGATATTTCTACTCGGTTACGAGATGTTGTTACGTTATCCGAAACTGCGCCTGCCCCGAGTGTTCGCAATATTTCGGAAGTGTCTCAAATTTCGCTTGCTCTTGGTGAGGGCAAACAAATTGCAATGAGATTTCAGAATACGGGTAGTACCGTGTGGCAAAATCCACAACGATTTGTGGTGCGCGCAATTGGGAATGAGGGGATTTCTGAGCTATATGATCCGGTCAAGTGGAAATCGATATCTGATGCAATCTCTATCGATTCGTCCTTTGTATACCCTGGCGCAGATTTTTCATTTATGCTTCCGATACAGGCGCCATATTATCCGGTACAAGTTACACAGAATTTTGTAATTTTTGATACCGAAACATCGTCGGAAGTTTTGGGAAGTCAGTTTGTTCTTTCAATTTCTGTTACAGGTGAAGATGTTGGAACACTTACCATTCTCGATACGCCCACGGGGTATCTCAACGTACGGGGAGGACCAAGTATTGGATCAGCGCTTGTTACTACCGTATTCCCTGGTGAAAAGTTTGCCTATAAACGAGAAGACGGCGAGTGGATCCAGATTATCCTTCGGGATGGAGTGTTTGGCTGGATTAATACAAAGTATGTTCAAAAATTGCAGTAAGATATATGAAGAAACGCTATGCACATCGTAAAGATTACGCTTTCAAACTTTAGATCTTTTCTCACGTATGAGGCATCTTTCGATAAAGACCTAAACGTGATTGTTGCCCCCAATGGTTCCGGTAAAAGTAATCTGTTGGAAGCTATTGGCATATTGGGTACGGGCAGTTCGGTGCGTGCAGGAAAAGTAACGGAAAGTATCCGTTGGGGTCAGGACGTTGCGCGTGTGGAGGCGGTTCTTTCGGATAATACCCGCATAGGGATAAGTATTACGCCGACTAAAAAATACTTTTTTGTTAACAATACTGATGTTTCGTTCGCCCAATATTTGCAACATCTTTCTGTTGTGTATTTTCAGCCACACGATCTCCGTTTAGTTTCGGGTGGACCGCACAATCGAAGGCTTTTTATGGATAGAACGCTCGCTACGATTGATCCAACCTATTTACACATACGTCAGGAATTTATGTCAAATCTTGCCCAACGCAATGCCCTATTAAAGGATACAAGGTCAAAAAGTGCATTATTTGATACGTTTGAGCAGGTTCTTTCGGTTCGAATGGTTGACGTCATTACGATGCGGTGGGGATTTATTTCCCGCATAAACACCGCACTTTTACCGCACGGCATTTTCCTTGAATACAAGCCAAGTCCGAGTGTATTGCGGGAATTATTGCCAAAAATAACCGCAGATATTCCGCACGAATTACCGCACGATGTTGCGGGGAAAATGCGGGAAATTGTGCGGAGAAAGTTGCGGGATTTGCGGGAAAAAGAGCAACGGCTTGGATTTTCTCTTATTGGGCCGCAGCGAGACGAGGTATCTATCTTTATTAACGATCCAGTTTCCCCGCGCGGGAAAAAAGATGTATTAGTCTACGGATCGCGCGGTCAGCAGCGAATTACGGTAATTACGCTTCTCCTTAAAACGGCGGATATTATTGAGCACAGCAGGGGAGTAAGGCCACTTTTGCTGTTAGATGATGTGTTTTCGGAGCTGGATGGGGATAATCGCACTCTACTGCTTAGTTCACTTTCAAAACAACAAACCTTTATTACCGCGCCAGATGAGTCAGAAGTTTCAATGCTTTCAATTCCACCGAATGCGCGGATACAGATCTATAGCTAACCCAAAATAAACTGACCAATATTATGGGATGTTTGTGGTCAGTTTGCCCTTATATGGTTAGCTTTCAAAGTTGTCACCTTATGTCGATTTGTCGTACCGATAGGTACGTGTGGGACAACTATAATTCCACAAAATCTGTAATCCAAAACGGACGTTATGTTTGTGTAAGGCCGAACTAAACATTCGATGTTTAGTTGTATGTCATCAAAGATGCTTTTTGGCATGGGCAAATCCTTCCTGTATGTGAAAGTACAAACAATAAGTTGACTATAGGGTATTGTATCATACGGCTGA
>CAYZXG010000031.1:0-10745 GCA_964482365.1 uncultured Candidatus Saccharibacteria bacterium
CTAGTATCCATGTGCGTAACTCACCTACAAGTGGAACGTTGTCTTGACAGAGAGGCGTAAAGTCAGTATTTTCGCTACGCGCGCGCATGTCGGCTTCGGTAAGCCATAGAAGCATTTCAATCGAAAGCGACTGCTTTGCAAGTTGTTTCATTATTCGATGCACTGCTCGTTTTTGATCAATGCCGTTTACGTGATTTTCATATAACACCGGTAACAAAAGATGTTTTTGCGTAAGAACGGGAACACGATCTTTAATAAATGCAGGAAGTTGTAATCGATTGAGAAGGGTTTTTGATAATTGTTCACCTTCTTTACTGTGGGTGTAAGCCGTATAGACATCTTGTTCAGCATTATATCGAGTCGTTTCAGCCTTTCCTAAGTCGTGGCACAGGCTTGCCATAATAAGCAATGCTTTTTCAAATCGACTCAGTCCTTCTCTGCTTGCAATTTGAGCTGCAACGTTAGCTGCTTGCAGTGTGTGTTTATACACGTTGCCTTCGGGATGCCAGCTTGGTGTTTGTGGAATGGCTACAAGATGTGCAATTTCAGGAAGAAAAAGGGAGAGTGCGTCACATTTGTTAAGAAAATCAAGTCCACGGGATGGAGTAGTAGATTCGTATAAAAAGGTTAGAAATTCTGCGAGTACTCGTTCGGGAGGGAGTGTTGAAAGAGAACAAGATTCAACGATTTTTTTACAAACTGCTATTGTCTCGTCCGAAACGTCAAAATCAAATCGCGATGCAAATTGCATAACGCGCAATACTCTGAGCGGATCTTCAGGAAATGAATCATCGTTAACATGGTGAATGACTTTGTTTTGAATATGTGCAAATCCATAAAAAGGATCAATGATACGCTTTTTCACAATATCGTAATATAAAGCATTCATTGTCAAGTCGCGCCGTCTTGCAGCTTGCGTAATGCTTAATGATGGGTCCGCGGATACCACAAAATCAGTATGAGAAGGTCCAGTACTCGTTTCAGAACGTGCAATTGCAATATCAATAGGTTTAAATCCTTTTTGGTAGTGAATCTTAAAAACTTGAAACGACTTACCCTCGGTTGAGACATAGTAGGGGAGATTGTCTTTTAGGAGTAATTCAACATTTTTCGACTCAAGCCCAAAAATTTCCAGATCAAAATCCCGAAGTTCAAGGTTAGTTTTGTACGTTTCATTTATTACTGCATCTCGAACAACTCCACCAACAAGATATGCCTTTGCGTTGTGTGTTAAAAGCATTTTTGCGATGCGTGTAACCAGTGGCGGAATCGCAATGGTGAACGAGTAAGACTGTTCGGGCATTGTGTTCATTGTATAGTAAAAGCTTTACAAACTGTAGGGCTTCTGATTAGTCCCACAGAACAATAAACCAAAACATGGTGTTTGTTAACTTGGTTAAAGATAGATATAATAATTCAATGATACAAAAGTTTAAAACTTTTTGGCACTCGTTTATAAACTCAGCTTCATCACCACGGTATTACAATGATGTTCTTTCAGCAAAACCACGATTTAGTTGGCAGTATCTGGTTGTTTTAGTTTTGTTGGCTGGTCTTGTTGGTATTGGAGAATTTCTTGCCACAACGCTACCGTGGGTTAATGACTTCGATGCGTCTCAAGCTATACATACCGTTGCTGCTATGTATCCAGATGACCTTGAATTTTCGGTTGTTGATGGTTCGGTCGTGATTAATCAAGAATTACCATATTCAGTAGAGCTTCCAGGTTTTTTAGAAGGTGAAGATGGTTTTTCGGATACGGTTGATTCTTTGGTGTTATTTACCACAGACGATATTATTTACGATGCCGTGCGAGATAGCTCGGCGCTATTTATTGTTGGGCAAACAATTGTGTATGTTCCAGACGAAATTGCGTCGGAGGGTCGGGTTTATTATAGGGCGTACAGTGTTCCAGACGATCAACAAGTTGAGGTAATTTCAAAAGCAGAGGTTAGTTCCTATGAGTCAGAAATCATTGCGTTGCCATTTATTGCAAACCGCTGGTATGTTTTTGCTTTTGTGCTAGCGGTAGTTGTTATTGGACTTTTCATTGTGTTTCCGTTTATGTTGGTTGGAAAGATTTTATTTGCTTTTGTCCTTGCGACCGTTGGATGGACAATGACACTTGTTTTATCTAAAAAACTCACATTTAGTCAGGTCTTGCATCTTACGTTTCATGCGTTGACTCCTTTATTAATAATTGAAAGTTTAGTGGATCTTATGGGGCAATTTTCATTTAATTTATTATGGGCGTTGGGTTGTTACGTGGTGTGGATGTACATAGTATTTAATGCGATAACGCCTATTGAGCGAAAGGAGATTTAACTATTATGGGTTCAATACTTGCCGTACTGTTTTTTGTAATGTCACCGTTTCTGCTACTGGCATTAGCGGTATATATTTTTTTCTTACGCCGAAAAGAGGATGCTTTGCAAGTTCAACAATACATTGAAAAACCACGGAATCTAACCCTTGCTATAGCTTTTTTGATCATAACGCTTAATATTTTTGCGTATGACGTTTCATTAGGTTTTGGGGTGAGTGCATTTTCCGCTTCTGTAGTAGTTGCATGCTTCGCCCTTGTGGATAGGCCAAAGCGAACAACGCTTGTCTATGTTGTTCTTATGGTTGGAGTATTATCGTCACTTGCTCTTTCGTTTCGAGCAAACGGTTTTGTTTTAGCGATCGATGCGGTGGTGGTTATTTTTTCGTGTGGATTTCTCATTCTCGCCAATAGTGTCCCCCGTATTGTTTGGAGTGGGATTTGGTTTTTACGAACGCTGTATGATTTTTTTGTACGTCTTTTGCTTAATATTCCTACATTACTTGCGGGCACAAAGGATGGAACACGATCGCTGAAAATATTTTCTATTGTTAAAACGGTGAGCATTTCACTTCTCGTTTTTCTTGTTTTTGCCCAACTGTTGTCTTCAGCAGATCCGATCTTTGCTGATTTGATCAAAACGCTACAAGAGCAAGTGTTTGCACGGGTGTTCCTATCCGTTTTCCTAACGATTGTATTTGCTGTTGTTGCAGTTGTTGCCTTGCCAAGCAAAGACGATACTCGCGATCCACTGCGTATCATCACAGTCCAAGATTTATTTGTTCCGATGGCTATTGTTGTGTTTCTCATTGGTATCTTTTTATTCATCCAAATCAAATATCTATTTGGTACCCATGCTGATTTTTCAACGTTTGGCCTTACATATTCTGAATACGTACGTAAAGGCTTTATTGAGCTGATTATTGCTTCTGCGATAGGCAGTGTTCTTTCGTATGGCGCGATTTTAAAGACGCAAGGTATGCAACATTCACAAAAACTTAAGGGTCTGCAGGTCATAAATGTTGTTATGATCACTGAGCTTTTCATGCTTTTGGTTTCTGCTTTTAAACGTGATTTATTGTACTTCGACGTGTATGGATTAACACGGACGCGACTTATTGGGGGGTTGTTTTTGTTTTGGCTTGCAGGACTGCTTACCATGCTTCTTCTGCTTTTGCTTCGAAAGAAAATTATGGAGCGTCATCTGTTTCTCGTTATGGGAGTGTTGAGTATTTGTTTTGTAGCAGGATTAAATGTAGTAAATGTTGATAAGGTTATTGCGCAAAATTATCGACCAAGTGATTTTAATAATGAAATTGATTACTACTATGCAAATCAACTATCAGAAGACGCAATAGATGGCTGGCAGGCGTCAGTTGTGTATGCAAAAACCTTATGGCAAGATTTGTCACAACATACTACGCTTACGGAGTCACAAAGAAAAAAGTATGTAAACATTAAACTTGCTTTGATTACTTTGGTTGAGAAAAGGGATAACTTGACTATTACTTACGGTAGTGAGGATGAAGCACGCTATGTTATTGGGTATAACAATATTGATGAATTTCCGGATGACGTTATTCAAAACAGAAAGTTTCTTTCAAGGAATGTGTCAGAGTTACACGCATATGGGCTTATGCAACAACAAAAAACACTTTTTTATGATGACGTGAATTGTTTGCTTTCCGATATGTTTGCTTTTGAAATAGAGAATTCGATTACCACGTATGATGATGAATTTTATGAAATGTATAGCACCGAAAGGCCTTTTGTAAACGTTGCAAATCGATACTATCCTGTTCAAAAGACTAATTATGAACAATATCCGGATCCGTTTTATCAACCAATTTCTGTGAGTGAGAATCTAACCAAGTTTTTACGTGATCATCGTATCCCGACAACGTGTAGTACTGCTTCTCTAGATTAAATTTACTCTATCGTTTGAATAGATATTCCCGTGTTTAGTTTTGTATTCTGGTGGATACGTTTCAGGTACAATACGTGATATGGATTCAACTATATCGACGCGAGAATTTTTTTCAGAAAAAGTATTTACGGTTTCAGAATATATTGATTTTTTGAATAATGTCCTTGCCGCAACGCCTGTTTTGGTTACGGGCGAAGTTGGTGCTAAGATGAGCTTGTACCCACGATTTGGATATTTTTCTCTTCTGGATAGCGATCAGCAGGCACTTTTGGATTGTTTTGCATGGAGAAACAGCATCGATGGCCTTGGCACACAACTTGAAGAAGGTATGCAGGTAAAAGTGTTTGGGTACCCTTCGATATATAAACCAAAAGGAACATTTAATTTTCATGTGCAAAGGATTGAGCTTATTGGTGAGGGTGGACTAAAAAAACAGTTCGAACTACTAAAGCAAAAACTAAAAGATGAAGGCTTATTTGACGCAAAGAATAAACAGGAGATTATTGATTTACCTACCCGAATCGGGTTAATTACGTCTGCGCGCGCACGTGGTGCAAAAAAGGATTTCTTAACAAATCTTATTTCCCGACGACTTAAGGTAGAGTTTTATGATGTTCGCGTTGAGGGCGATCAAGCAATATCTGACATTTGTAACGCAATTAAATGGTTTAATGAACATACGCCACATCCGGATGTGTTGGTTGTCACGCGTGGAGGCGGAAGTTGGGAGAGTTTACAAGCGTTTAATTCTGAGCAGATGGCGCGTGCAATTTTTGCGTCAAAAATTCCCATTGTAGTTGGAGTTGGTCATGAGGATGATGAAACAATTGCCGATTTCGTGTGTGATTTCCGTGCATCAACACCCACGGATGCAGCAAAGGTTCTGTCAAAATCATGGGGGAATATGCCGTATATTCTTGATCAGTATAGTCTTTCCTTTGGTGCAAACATAACGTTATTGCTGCAATCACTTAAGCAACAACTCACTGTATACGCGCAAACTTGGGAGAATAATATGGTAGTACGTATTGAAAAGATAAAAGTAAAAATCTCAAATTATGAATCGGTACTAAAGTTATCAGACCCGTTTACAAGAGTTCGTCAAGGGTATGCTTTGCTACGCGGGGCAAGCGGTTCTTTAGTCACAAGCGTATCTCACATGCATCCACAAGATAATATATCAATTCAAGTTTCAGACGGGACTATTGAATCTTCGGTTACTCGTGTTGTAAAAGAGGTCCTACAAAAGTGATATAGTGTAAATTATGACAACAAAAACAACAAACAATCAAACATTATCAGAAATCCTTGATGAGCTAAAGCAATTGGACGAATGGTTTCAAGGTGAATCGTTTGAGATTGAGAAGTCTATTGAACAATATAAGAAAGGTATGGAAAAAATACAGCAAGCACGTTTGATGCTTGATGATGTCGAGAATGAATTCTCACAGGTTGCAACTGATGTTTCGGGATCTGAAGAACAGGGAGACAATACATCGGATGATTAAGGCAATTCTATTTGATTTTGATGGAACCATCGCCCCCACCCTTTCATGTTGGCGCAAAGCATATGAACGTGTTTTTTTAGACCACGGCATACAATTTTCGAACGACGGTCTTTCTCGGTACCTTTTTTGTAATGAGGAACGATTAGATGCTCAGAATGCGGAAAACGTACCCGGTTTTTCTGACCGAGTGTACGAATTTGTCACGCCTTGTATTTTGACTACTCCAGTAACCCCGTTACTCATTGAGACTATTTTAACGGCTCAATCACTTCGTTTTGGTATTGCTAGCAACTCAAGGTCAGCGCTCGTAAAAGAATATCTTAGGATTCACCACATTGAAGAGTATTTTAAAATTGTTGTGGGAGCTGAAGGCGATATTCCCTGTAAACCCGATCCAGCCATGTTACATATTGCAATGAATGCACTTGAGGTTACCGCAACGGAGACTCTTTTTGTCGGTGACGCTCTAACTGATATGGCTGCCGGCAGGAATGCTGGAGTAGAAACCCTACTTTTCAAACACCCACAAAACGATGCGTTTAATAATTTTTGCGAAAAACGAAGGGATCAATCAAACAACATTGTTTCGTTTGATCAGCTTAGTACGCACGGCTATGTATAAATTACTCATTGTTTTTGTTGTTGTACCATTTTTAACTACAACGTTTGGGCTCATACGAGCAGATGTAGACACCAGCCATATTGTTACCCCCACGATTATTGTGCCAACCGAAACGCCAGCGCCAATTATTTCAGTTTCCGATGATTGTGAGACGGTTACTCTCATTTCAAAATCCGTGTCGATCGGGACCTATGTTCCAACAGACCTCGTTTCATTAACGTCGCTTGGGTATTCAAATCGGTACGTTCGTGCGTGTGTTTATGATCCGTTGGTTACAATGATGAATGATTCTCAAGCGCTTGGGTTACACGTAACGATTTTATCTGCATATCGTAGCTTTGCAACGCAGACAGATATATTTAATCAATATGCTCAAACGTATGGAGTTGCACGTGCCAATACGTTTTCAGCGAAGCCAGGACATTCTGAACATCAACTTGGTACTGTGTTAGATTTTGGAAACAAGGTACGGTCTGGTTTATCTCAAAATTTTGGGAATGAACCAGAAGGAATCTGGTTATCTCAAAACGCCCATTTGTATGGATTTACCCAAAGTTATCCGAATCACAAAACAGAAATTACTGGATATATATATGAGCCGTGGCACTACCGATACGTTGGTATTTCACTCGCAACGTATTTACGGGAACATGATGTTGTCATTGAAGAATTATAGTTGTGAGCAAAAACGACGAATTAATTGCGTGACAGTTAGACTGCGTATTGTTACTATTGCATTGAATGAAAAGTATTTCTCTTGTCTCGTTATTTTTGTTTGTTGATGTGGGGTTGTTTGCTGGAATAATCGCCGTTATTTCAGTCGGTATGTTCAATACTCCTCATACAACTTTGGCCGAAAGTCAGCTCGTTTTGGGGAACATGACCCAACATTACCCTTCCCTATTTCCAACACCAACAATTGAGACAGTACCGATTGTTATTTCAACTAGCGACGATGAATTGAACACAGCGATAGGTAAACAACTCGAACTTGTTTACGAAAAGCCAAACGAGCGACGTAGCTACATCATTTCTACAAAACAAGTTTTAAGTGTGTATAACAAGGTATCTACCATAAACGTAGAGTATATTATTCTTGATGATCGCATGTTACTTACACTAGTTAACGACATTGGGGACTATTATTCGCGGGATTCAAGTTACGAGTTTGCAGGTAGAACTTTTACGAGTGTTGATCGGTCTTTAGATAGGCAAAAGCTTATGCATCTTCTTACTAATGAGTTTTTATCTCGACTTGAGGGTAAAGGACGTACTTTATTAAACATTACCGATAAGGCTGTAAATTCGCCAGCAACAGATGGAACACTCGCAAACAAATATCTTGAAGTTGATAAATCGCAGCAAGTTGTGTATCAATGGGAAGGTGGTGTTGTTGTGGGATCACCAGTTATCTCGACTGGTTTGTCAGGTCCAACGCCAAACGGAACATACTACATAAAAAATCATTTTGAAAATGCATGGTCACCCGTGGCAAATGTTTGGACCCCGTATTGGATGGCGTTTGCCTATAATTTTGATGCAAAGGCGTGGCTTGGATTTCACGAACTGCCGTATTGGGATGGACCACATGGAGCTAAAATCAGAAGATCAATTGATACGCTTGGAAAACCTGTTACGGGAGGATGTATCCAGCTTAATATTGGAGATGCGAAACAAGTTTATGATTGGGCAGAAGACGGAATGTTGTTGTTGATTCACGACTAGTTTGCTTTAAACGTCGGTTCAGGTTTTTCATGAACTTCTCTCACTAGGTTTGCCTGACCCTCCTCGAAACGACCAAACGGGTCTTGATGGGTAAGGTGAATAAGCCCCCCGAGACTGTTCCACACATATTCACCGGTAATCTTAAACGTGTCTCCAGTTTTAAGGTGTAATCGTTTTCCATACTCAAGATTGTGAACGATAAGTACTGTTTGGTTGCTTCCGTAAAGCTCAACTAAAAACCGTTGATGTTGAATTCCCTCGGTATCGTCAGGCAACACTACTTTTACAACTCCGATAATTGTTACAAAAAAGTCCGTAAACTTTTGCAAAAATGCTTCTTGAACGATCTTATTTCCATCGTAATCATACGCACGTGATACATCCACTTTTTAAGTGTATCAGTTGCAGTTTTGGTCTTCAATGATGTTTTATGAAAATGGACATTTTGAGCTGTTAACTCTATACTGTAAAAGACATGAACATATTTAGTGGAACATTTATTAAGCAGCTTGTTATGTATGTATTGGTGATTTTGGAAAGTTTTCTTACGCTTCGGGTTGTACTAAAAATTCTTGTGGCAAACCCTGACGCGGTGTTTGTTTCAGGAATATATTCCTTAACTAATGTTTTTACGAAACCATTTTCTGGCATGTTTCAAAGTGCATCTCAAGGTGTTTATGCGCACGTGGAATTTTCAACTATCTTTGGTATGCTCATGTATGCATTTTTGGGATACGCAGTGATTTCGTTCATTGATATGGTTTCTCGCAAATAAAGGTAGTTCGGCGTAATTACGCTATACTTATCACGTGAATCATATTGGTACGTTGAATGAAAGCAGCATGCACGAAGATCTCAAACACTTGTATCAAACGGATGAATTTACTCCAGAGGTTATATTTGAGGGATATCATATTGATCTGTATTCAGACTCACGCTTGATCGAAATACAAACACAGAATTTTGGTGCGATGAAAGAAAAACTTAAAAAATTATTGCTGCTCCGTTCTGTTTTGCTTGTTTCCCCTCTGATTATTGAGAAAATAATTACTGTTATGGACAAGAAGGGAAAGAAAATCGTTCATACCAGAAGATCGCCCAAAAGAGGAAAGTTATTAGATATTGTTGATGAAGCAATTTTTATACCGCAGCTTTTATCGCATCCAAATCTAACGCTCGAAGTGGTACCTATTGATGTTTTGGAGATTCGTAAAGATGATGGAAAGGGGAGTTGGAGAAGGAAAGGGGTGAGTATCAAAGATCGTACCGTATCAAAAGTATATGCTACGCGGTATCAATTTAATGCACCAGCGGATTATTTGGCTCTTTTACCTAAACAAGTCGACAATGATTTTTCGTCTCGGTCACTTCGTGTGGATTTTGATGTGCCGGCGAGGCAAGTTAATAAACTGCTATATGTGCTATTACATGTGGGTGCAATTACTCACCTGCGAAATGAAGGGAATCTAAAAATCTACCGTAAGAGTTTGATTTCTCACTAACATCTGATTGTATCGTAATGTGGGGTACAAAAAGGGGGAGAGGTGGTTGGTCGTGTTGAAATAGGAGATGAGGTTTTTGAAGTCCATGACGGAGACGGTGTGGTTATTCCATCTGAAGCAAGCCATAACGTGATCAACACATCGGAAGTGAATGATCTTAAACTGTATACGATATATTCGCCTGCAGAACATGCCGACGGAGAAAGATAGTTCTGATAAATTTATAAAAGTCTTGCTATAATTACTATCATGACCCCGGATTTAATTGAAAGCCTAACCCACGCCCTTTACACGACATTCAACCATAATCAAACGGTCATTGCGTACGTTGCAGCAATTTTTGTTTCCGCAGTTTTGGCTATTAAAAGGCCCAATCGGTTTAGTATTCTAATGCTTGTAGGTTTTTTGCTCCTTGGGTTTGGTTTTGAATACGATAAGCACATTATTGGTCCACTAACAAGGCAAACTTTGGAGGCGGTTGTAATAAATCCCGATGCACACGTTCGTGCTACAAAAGTAATAAATATTTTTCTTGGCGAAATTCTACCCATTGTGTTTTATGTCGTGGGTTGGGGTTTTGTGTTTTGGGGTATGATTCTTGGAGGGAAAAATTATCAGACGTCATCTGAATCAAATGTACGTGAGAATTCGAAACAAAAGATATTGGATAACAAATCGCGTATAATTGAATGATATGAACATTACAGTTGAAGAACTAAAAAATCTTACGAAAAAAATTCTTAGTGGATATGGTTATTCCAGCTCTGAGGTTGAAATTGTTTCGGATGTTATTTTGTACGCACAGTTACGGGGGAACAATCAAGGAGTTGTTAAGTTATTGGGGGATAGTTTGAAAAAGGATTCGGAGGCATCCGACATTACAATAGTTCGCGAAACAAAACTCTCTGCACTTCTTAACGGTAATAAAAATATTGGTATGGTGGTAATGAATGAGGCTACCAAACGTGCAATCACAAAGGCCGCAGAACATGGTTTTGGGATTGTTGGTACTCAAAACACCGCATCATCAACAGGTGCAATAGGATACTATGTTCGAAAAATCGCAGAGGCTGGGTTTATGGGGTTTGCCTTTTCTGGTTCACCAGAAACAGTCCCCATGCATGGTTCATATGAGCCT
>CAYZXG010000032.1:0-10454 GCA_964482365.1 uncultured Candidatus Saccharibacteria bacterium
ATTGACGATGGGACTGATGGTATTTTGCTCTCAGTTCCCAACGGGTATACGTTCTCGTGTGATTTAGGTCGCGTGGTTTTGGTAACAGGTGAATATAAAACGCGTTATGGTGAAGATATGTTGCGAGTAATTAATGCGGATGATCTTTTATGTACTGACCAAATTATTCACCGAGTCTCTCGTGAGATCGAGTCGGGTAGCATCGGTAAGTCAGATGAAGGGCAGTTGGTTTCAATCTACGGTATCGTGAGTGAAACTTCGGGAGATGTTTTTACCATTGATAATGGTGGAAGTGATGTACAGGTTGTTATAAAAGAATCGACGGGAATTGATAAGCCCAAAATGAGAGTTGGCTATTATGTTTGGGCTGTTGGCGTGGTCAGCCAATACAATGGTACGTATCGAATCCTCCCGCGGTTTCAGGAAGATGTACAGGTTTCCTCGGTACCGTTTTCTCGCGTACTCGGTTCGATGGTTTTACCCAAAACAGCAATTGTGCCTATCGAGCAGGGTTGGTGGGTTTCACTACTGGGTCTTGGTACTTTGTTAATGTACCTAGCTGCACTCTTGGAACAAGTAAACGCTAAACGACAGCATTAGATGTTGGGATTGTAGAACGTGTTGAATAGAAGGTAGGCTACAGTGAGTGGACCTATGCCACCCGGATTTGTACTAAAAAATATCTCACGGTCAATAAATGTACGTTTGTCGATATCATTGCCAACATCGATAAGTACCGTCCCGTCTTTTATGTCAGTTGATGAAAGTACATCATGTGAGTTTGTTCCGGTGATAACGATCTTGGCTAACTTAGTGTAGCTACCTATATTGTTAGTATGTTCGTTGAGAATTTGAGCACTCGCTCCACGGTTTATCAGGAATGAACAAAGTGGTTTTCCAACTAGAAGACCTCCTCCAAGGATTGCAATCGGTATTCCCGTAAGATTTGGAACCGTGAAGGTGTGTCCAAGATAAGGTATTTTTTGTGGGGCGAATATATTTGTTTCACTAATTTGGTCAAGAACAGCAAGAACTACCGGACTTATGAATGAGTAAGTTCCTTCGAGTAAACTGCCTACGTTCTGAGGATTAAGGCAGTCGACGTCCTTTATTGTGCTTACTGCACTAAGAATTGCGTGCCGATGTAACGGGTTGGGTAAAGGGAGTTGGACAACAATACCGCTAACAGTTGGATCGTCATTGAAAGTTTGTATTGAATCAATAATTTTGGACTGCTCTAGGTTCTCTTCAAAAACACTTTTTTCAGCTAGAAGACCTAGTTGTTTAGCGCGTTTAATTTTAAGATCGGCAAAGAAGTGAGATGATGCGTCGTTGCCAACAACGATACTGATAAGTTTTTTCTTAAAAGGCTTTTCTTGCGCATCTAGTGATTCAAGTATTGAAACTGCCTTTTTTGCGCCATTAAGAATGTGTGCTGCCATACACCCATTGTACCATGTGGTTTTTAGGTTTAGGCTCATCTGAAGCGGAATGGTTGGTAATTGGCACGAGTGTTGCATCCGACATGAGTGATCCGTACGGTGATTGGTCGGGTTTAATAAGTCCAATCATTCGGCCTTGAATATTAAACTCGACGCCAATTATCGGTTGGTATTTTGGGTTCGCAGGCAAAAGAGCAATGTAGGCATCTACTTTGTGGAACCTCTTTAGCGTGACAGACCCCTCAATGAGTGCAACAACAATCTCACCGCTTTGAGCTGTTTCGGTAGGGAAGATGAGTGCAATGTCACCGGGGTCAATGCCCGCATCAAGCATGCTATCTCCCTGAACGCGCAGTGCATATGCGTTTCGATATCCGTGCAACAGGTTTGTCTTTACGTTAATGTATCTCTCAAAATTCTCCTCAGCCCAAATTGGTCCACCAGCTTGGATGTGACCAATGAGTGGAATACGAATCTCTCCCGAATCCAAAATTCCGTCTCCACGTCGCAAAACTTGAATCCCTCGTGCTTTTGTCAACCTACGGATAAAACCTTTTTTCTCAAGAGCGTCTAAATGTACCGAAGCCCCTCGGATTGAGTTTACGCCAATGAGGTCTCTAATTTCCCTTACGGTTGGGGGGAAACCATTGGTTTCAATTTCTTGAACGATAACGTCTAGGACCTCTTGTTGTCGAGGTGTTAGTCGTTTGCCATCACGCATCTGTACACTCATACGTCTACTATACCAGGTGCGTATAGGTAGACATATGTTACCGTGGTTACTTTTCAAATCTATATTTTGTGGTATCTGTTTTTTAGTGAGATTTGTCGTACAATGCCTGATTGAATTTGACCGCAGGATGACGGTAGTGTATAACTAAATTACTCATGATACCTCTCCTTGCGGATTTACCATTGTGGGTTTGGCCAGTTGCAGTTCTATGTATATGGAATGGTGTTTTTACCTTTTTTTCTGTGCGGACGTATGTCAAAAATAAAAAATTGCTTAACGGTGTTCAAAGTTCAGATATCCAAGATATTTTGCATGAGTATATTAAAAAAGTAGGCATAGTACAGGCAAAGCTTTCAGATGTTGAGAACATTCTTTCTGAGATGGATAAAAAAAGTAAACGGTACATTTCAAAGGTTGGCGTTGTTCGGTACAATCCATTTGGAGATACTGGTGGCGATCAAAGTTTTGTTGTTGCGTTGATGGATGAGTTGGATGATGGCGTTGTTATTACTAGTATGCATGGACGTGATAGAACAAGGATGTATTCAAAACCCATAAAAGCTGCTTTGTCAGGAGAATATGAATTTTCGACTGAGGAAGTTGCGGCGATAAAAAAAGCACGTGGAGTAAGTGAGTAACACATTATGGATGACCTAATTCTTGATGAACAAACAATGAAAAAAGATCATACGGCTGATACCGTAAAAGGTAATGTTACTATGTTTAATACATTAACAGAGCGGTGGAAATCAGCTACGCGCATTCAAAAAATTTCATTGATAACCTTAGGACTAGTTATCGTTGGGGCAATTATTTTTGCCATGGCCGGTTTTGGAAAAACAGAAACTTCACTTTCGATTCCCACACTTTCAAATCAACCGAATAATCTTGCGATTGATACTCCACAAGAGCCAAAAGATAAACAAGTTCCCCTCACGGGAGAGTTTGTTACGCAGTCAGAATATGCCGACATAACAGCACGAAAAGTTATGGCGATCGTTGTTGAAAATCATCCTGACGCGAGACCACAGTCGGGACTTGATCAGGCGGACGTTATTTATGAGACTTTGACTGAGGGGGGGATCTCTAGGTTTCTTGCGATGTATCAGAGTAAAGAGCCAGAGGTAGTTGGTCCGGTAAGGTCTGTGCGTAAATATTTTTTGGATCTCATCGGTGGATACGGTGATCCACTTTTTATGCATATCGGTGGAGCGGTAAGTGATAATCCTGAGGCAAATGCTCTCGCCGTGCTTGCTCAGCGAAGTGTCAAATCTGTAGGACTTCTTAACGGGACTTTTTATCGGGTTAGTGATCGGTTTGCTCCTCATAATGCGTACAGTAATGCAATAGAGTTGCGAAAAATCGCACAAGGGGCAGGGTGGACTTCTATATCGGGGTTGGATGTTTGGAAATATAAGGATGCCGTTGCTCCCGTTGAAAACGTAACGGTTCCGGAAATTTCTATAAACTGGGGATCATGGGGAGAGAACGTGTGGTCAGTAAGCTGGCAATTTGACGGTGAAACAAATCAATATAAGAGGTTTCATCAAACCGTAGAACACGTGGATGCACTGACGGGGAAGCAACTTTCTGCTCGAAACGTTGTGGTTTTGTCTACGGGTATGCGTTCGGCGAATGATGGAACGGCGCGTATTGTTGTTGACGTGATGGGTTCGGGAGTTGCAAAAGTTTTTAGAGATGGAACCGTAGTTGAAGGTACATGGAGTAAACCAACATGGGATGTTAACTACATTTTTACTGACGCGCAGGGACAGGAGATTCTTATGAATCGCGGAAATACGTGGGTGATGGTTGTTCCTCTAGATTCGGAGGTGAGTTACTAAACATTTATGGAATTTAATCTACCAAAAGAACTATTAGATTTGTTTACGTCTAGAGTAAGACTCAAGATACTGCAAGTCTTTATTCCTCAACCAGACAAGATGTTTTTTGTGCGTGAAGTTACCCGAATGGTTGGAGAAGAAGTAAATGCAGTCAGGCGAGAGCTTGAGCGAATGCACGCCACGGGACTGTTGCGGATAGAAAAACGTGCCAACCGGGTTTATTATCAAGCTCGAACTGATTTTTTGTTTTACAACGAATTGTTAAGAATGATAGGAAAAACAACTGGCCTTGCGTATGTATTATCAACCGAGTTGAATACTCTTGGTAAGCTAAAGTACGTATTGATCGCAACGGCTTTTATCCGCGGGAGGACATCAGGTCCAAATGATATTGATCTTGTTTTGGTTGGTGACGTCACTCTTGACAAACTGCAGGTTATTATTCGAAAATACGAGGCGGAGGCAAAGCGAGAAGTCAATTATACGGTGATGACTGAAGACGAATTTGCGTTTAGGCGAGACCGAGGCGATGCATTTGTTGCGTCACTTTTATCTCAGCCACAAGTAGTGCTCGTAGGAGATGAAGTCGAATTGTATCGATAGGACAAGGTTTTACTGCCCCATAACTATTGCCGTATTGCGCATAGATAAACCATGATTGAAGTACGAAATATATCAAAAAAATATGCAGGCGTCGCAGCGGTTGACGCACTCTCGTTTACCGTAGAAAAAGGTGTGGTCTTTGGGTTGCTTGGTCCAAATGGTGCTGGTAAAACAACAACGCTCAACATTATTGCAGGAGTTTTTCGTCCTGACGAGGGCACCGTAGTTGTTGATGGATTAGTCTCTTCTACCGACAATGCACGCATCCAATCAAAGATTGGTTATTTGTCAGAGAACAACCCCCTCTATGGAAATTTAATGGTGTATGAAATGCTTGATCTTTCACGTAAATTAAAAAACGTCTCAACATATCAATTTGAGACACGCAAAGATTACGTGATTAACGTGTGTGGAATCGCCGGAATTTATTATCGTCCCATTGAGACACTGTCAAAAGGTCTTCGCCAACGCGTGGGCATTGCGGTTGCGATGATTGGAAATCCCGACATTCTCATACTTGATGAGCCAACAGAGGGTCTTGATCCAAATCAACGTCAAGATATTCGTACGTTAATACGCGATCTACGAAAAGAACATACCGTTGTGGTGAGTACTCATGTTATGCAAGAGGTAGAAGCGATGTGTGACGATGTGATCATTCTTGACGAAGGACGTATCGCGATTGCCGGCAAAGTCGCAGCACTTCAGGGTGTAAAAGATGGCGTGAGCACGATTGAATTTGAACTTGCGGGATTAAGCGCACCAAGTCTTGTAAGTAGTGTAGGGTCTACCTTTGACGTTTTGGAAGTAGACAAAGGATATAGTGTTACGACAAGTGTTGATCAGGAACATGAGTTGTATAAGCTTTTAGCGGAGCATACGTCAGGGGAAGCATATCTAACTCGTCTGAGTAAAAAAACTAATAAGCTTGAGCAAATATTTAGGAACGTAACCAAAAAAGGTATTGGCGATATAGTTAACTCAAAACAGTGAATGTCTAGGTCACTTAGACCTATTGGTAACTTACAAGCTAGAACATATGATCATTACATTACTCACAAAAGAACTTAAACAACAGGCGATTTCACTCTCAAACTATATGGTATTTGCGGTGACGCTTGGAATTATTCTTTTTCTGTTTTTTAATACATTTTATGGAGTAAACGTTTCGTCGCTTGATGGAATGTTTGGACTATTTCCGTGGCTTTTTGCATTAGTTGTGCCCGCGTTTACCATGGCCAGTGTAGCGGGAGAACGGCAAAATAAAACACTCGAGTTTTTATTTGCCCATCCAATCTCTGAGCTGCAAATGATTATCGTAAAAGTCAGCTCGTACACAATCGTTTTAACACTTTTCGTTGCACTTACCGTTATTGTTCCTATCTCGTTTGGTGCAATTGCAACGTTTGATTGGGGAGTGATTTTTGCCGCATATGGCGCAACAATTCTACTCGTACTGTTTTTTGTTTCGGCAAACATATTTTTTAGCTCGCTTACGACAAACCAGTTTGCTGCATTTTTACTTTCGTTCGCAGCAAACCTTATGCTCATTCTTTTAGGCACTTCCTCGGTATACAATCTCATGCCTCAGAGCTTGGTTTCAATCGCTACTGAATTTAGTCCGGTGGAGCATTTTGTCAGGCTTGCGTCTGGGAATATCCAGTATTCCGACATCGCGTATTTCTTGTTGGTAAGCCTTTCGTTTGTTGGATTTTCTGTGGTATCGATTTCAAAGCTCAAGGGCAAACCATATCAGCATTTATTTATTTCGCAACATCTTATTTTAGTAGTTTCTCTATTATTGATTGTTGCAAGTGTATTCTCACGTAGTATCCCTGGTTCTTTCGATGTTACCGCTGCGGGATATTTTACCCTTTCTTCGGGCACTACAACGATCCTTAATGTAAACACAACACCCATAACGCTTCGACTATATGTAACTAAAAATTTGCCACCTGCGTTTACCCCACGGCTTGATGATATTAATCGTGTCCTTTCAGAAATTGCACGCTACAGTAACAATGTTACGTTTGAAACAACATATCCTGGTCAGGCCGATGATATTGCAACGGAAGCAACCGGGAAAGGAATATATTCACAACGATTCACGGTTGTTTCTCAAACTGAGCTTTCGGCACAGCAAGGGTATTTAGGTCTTGAAGTTGCAAGTGATTCTGACAGTCGCGTTATTCCTTTTATTAACCAAACCGATGATTTTGAATTCCAGGTTATGCAAAGACTGTACGAACTCACGAATCAAACAACCACATCGATTACCTATATTACCGAAGGGAGTGAGGATGCAAGTAGTTTAGTTCCTCAACTTCTTCCTCCTCAGTATAACGTTTTGTCATCAACTACAAACAGTGTTGATGTATCAGGAGACATTATTATTCTCCACAGTCTAGTAACGCCACTTACTAATGAATTTATCGCACGACTACAAACAGCTGTTTCTCAAGGTTCGTCACTGATTGTATTTGACGACGGTATTGATCTTGACCTAGAAACAGGAACGTCAACTCCCAAACAGGATATAGCGGTAAATGCACTGTTGTCCAACTGGGGCGTTACCATACAACCCACGCTTGTCAGTGATCCTCAGAATAATGCGTTGGTTCCGTTTAACACCGGATATGGAACCGTTTTGCTGCCGTACGTATTGTGGCCAATTGGATTGGTTAACCAGGAAATACCGTTATTTACTGGCATTGAAAATGTTGAGCTTCCGTGGATTTCTTCACTTGAAATTAGTCAACAGGCTGACCGTTTTGGTTCACTCGTTACCACAAGTCCAACTAGTGGAGAGATTGTTAAGCAAACAACTATTATGCCCGATGAGATAGGGGAGATGGCAAATGTTGGTTCGCAGCCTGTTGTCGTAATGCGGTCACGAGGAGTAACAGAAGGCGGCATTGTGGTGGTGGGTTCATCTCGCGTTTTATCTGAAACGTTTGCGGGTAAAAGTCAGAACAATGCATTATTCCTCAGCAATGTACTTGAAGTTGCAAGCCAGGATCGGTCGTTGGCGCAAATCCGATCTAAAAATCGTATGCCGTCAAGCCTCACGTTTGCTTCACCTGAACAAAAACAGATGTTACGATATGGACTTATTGGTGGAATTCCGGGGGTAGTAATTCTATTAGGAGGGCTTATTTGGTACGTGAGACGCAAAAAATCCTACCGAACATACAGCGTTTCGTAGCCAATAATTTGTTATTCGGAGACAACGGTGTATCGTGTATACTTGATCCTGCTGGGGCATGAATGATTTGTAAACGACAGAATACATTATGAAAAATAAGACATTATGGCTATGGATAACCGTTGTTGTTGCAACATTCGCGACGCTTATGGTGATCCCTCGATTTACTATTTCAATTGATAAAACGATAGGTTCACTTCCCATAAAAATTGACCAAACAATCGGTGAGTATGATATTGATATAAATGTTTTTGGACTTAAGTTTCAGCGTGATCTTAAATTTCAGCCAGGGCTAGATTTGCAAGGCGGGACGCAGGTTACTCTTGAGGCTGACATGAGCGCAATAGATCCAACTCTTCGTAAAGATGCGTTGGAATCGGTCCAGTCAATAATAAGTAGGCGTGTTAATTTTTTGGGCGTGACCGAACCAAATGTGTATACAAGTGTATCAAACGATTCGTATCGAGTTGTGGTTGAACTGCCAGGAATTTCAGACGAGCAACAGGTGATTAGTGTGATTGGTCAAACAGCGCAGCTTGATTTTCGTGAGCAGTACACCGCCGAAGAAACAGCTCAAATGGCTCCTGACCAACAGGCTGAGTGGAAAAAAACTGAGCTTACAGGCGAATACCTAAAAGGAGTTCAGGTTGTATACGAGCCAACTACAGGATTTCCCGCAGTACAGCTGACATTTAACGAGGATGGCTCACAGCTTTTTGAAGATATTACGCGAAGAAATATTGATAAAACCGTGGCGATTTTTATTGATGATCGGGCGGTAACAATTGCAACCGTTTCACAAGCAATCGCTGGTGGCGTTGCAACTATTTCGCGCTCCGGTGGATATCCTGTTGATGAAGCAAAATCGCTTACGGTCCAGCTTAATGCGGGGGCACTTCCGGCACCAGTTTCAGTAATAAGTCAGCAAACAGTTGGTCCAACTCTTGGTCAACAAACCGTTGAAAAAAGTATTGTTGCAGGACTTGTGGGCGTGCTTCTTATTGCGGTGTTTATGCTCATAAACTATCGACTGTTTGGTCTGTTTTCAATTATTGGTCTTACTATCTACGGCTTGCTTACACTTGCGGTTTACAAATATATTCCGGTTACTATTACACTTTCTGGACTTACCGGATTTATTTTGTCTCTCGGAATGGCAGTTGATGCAAACATTTTGATTTTTGAGCGAATTCGTGAAGAACAACGTGCCGGCAGGGCAACGCGTGAGGCGATTAGTGTTGGGTTTACTCGGGCATGGGAAAGTATTCGCGATGCCAATACGGCAACGCTCATAACAGTGTTTATCTTGTTTAATCCGTTTGACTGGAGTTTTTTGGTAACAAGTGGAACGGTTCGCGGGTTTGCGGTTACACTTGGAATCGGTGTTGTGCTCAGTCTTTTTACGGGGGTTCGATTAACACGCGCACTTATATATAATTTTTATCCCATGGGACAATCAAATAAGCTAGGAACTGATAAGAACAAAACATAATTATGATTAATTTTATAAAACGAACTAACCTATTTTTGATAATTTCTAGTGTAACAATTGTGGTGAGTTTACTTTTGGTACTCGTTTTTGGGTTAAAGCCAGGTATTGATTTTACGGGAGGTACCGTTGTTCAGATTTCGGGAGTTACCACACAAGACGGTAGTGAGGTCTCAAAAGACGAAGTTTCACACATACTCTCGGACCAAGGAGTTGATGTTGTGTCAGTTATTACTACAAGTACGGGATTTGAGTTGCGATTTAAAGAAACATCGCAAGAGCAATGGACGCCTGTTTCGGATGTGTTTGCTCAAACATATGCCGGCTATGTTCAGGATTCATTCCAGACTGTTGGGCCGGTTCTTGGTCAAGAGTTGGTCAGAAAAACCTTGTTCGCGGTGATATTATCATCGATCTCACTTTTGTTTTATATAGCATGGAGATTTAAAGACCGCGTGTTTGGCATAGCGGCAGTTATTGCTCTTATACATGATGTGCTAGTCATCTTAGGGACCTTTGCACTGTTAGGTAACCTACTTAATGTTGAAGTCGACGTGATGTTTGTTACGGCAACGTTAACTGCACTTGCCTTTTCGGTGCACGATACCATTGTTCTTTTTGACCGTGTTCGTGAAGTAAAACGAAGACAGCCTAAAGATGATTTTGAAACGGTTATGAACACCGCGATTAACAGCACGCTTGTTCGATCCCTTAGCACTAGTCTTTCAATAGCGTTTGTACTCATTGCACTTTTAGTTCTTGGTGGTACGGTAATTCGATGGTTTGTTGTAGCACTTTTGGTAGGTACAATTTCTGGCGCATATTCATCACCATTTACTGCGGCTCCGCTTACTGTTTTTTGGCATCGGTGGAAGAAAAATAAGTCAGCCACAACACGTTCCCGCAATACGTAAGTTTTCTGTTCATGCCCGTAAGTTCAAAAATTACCATACAAGAAAGCAAGACTCCGCAGCAAATCGTTGAGCAGATACTTTCTTTGCGAGGCATTAGTGATCTCCAAACTTTTTTGTCGCCACCTGCAATTAATGACGATTTTTTTACTCGGGTTACTCAGCTTTTTGGCGATGAACTTATGGGCGCTGTTGAGCAAATTAGACATGCGATCTCACAAAACACG
>CAYZXG010000033.1:0-10403 GCA_964482365.1 uncultured Candidatus Saccharibacteria bacterium
GTGATTCCTGTGATGACTGCTGTTTTAGACATGTGAGTGCATGGTACAGAAAAAATAAATTTTTCGCAATGTTTAGAATTATTTGATTCGTATCAAAGTATAAAGGTTTGCATATTATGTCATTGTTGGATATCATCGCACCATGAAAGTTCTATCAATTTTTGGAACTCGCCCGGAAGCAATTAAAATGGCACCAGTTGTTTTGGAACTTCATAATCATCCTGAAATAGAAAGTAAGGTTGTAGTTACAGGACAGCATCGTGAGCTTTTAGATCAGGTTACCTCACTTTTTGGACTTACCATTGATTATGACTTGGATGTTATGAAACAACAACAAACATTAACTGAGCTTTCGGTCAGGGTTCTTACGGGGATTGAGTCAATTTTAGTTGCAGAAAAACCCGATCTTGTTCTTGTTCATGGTGATACCATTACGGCGTTTGTTGCATCCCTTGCTGCATTTTATCAAAAGATTCCTGTTGGGCATGTTGAAGCTGGTTTACGTACGTATGATAAATACAGTCCCTACCCAGAAGAAGTTAATCGTCAAATGATCGATATTGTTGCCGACTATTATTTTGCTCCAACAGAGTTTGCTGCCGATAATTTACGAAAGGAGGGTAAAGATGAGTCAAGAATATTTGTAACAGGTAATACTGTAATTGATGCTTTGTTGTGGGTAACCATGCAGGATTTTCCATTTATTAATAAAGAACTTGAAAAGGTTGATTTTGAGAAAAATCGTGTAATCTTGTTAACTACTCATCGTCGAGAAAATTGGGGAAAGACGATGGAAGGGATTCATGAGGCGGTGAGGCAATTAGTTGAAGAGTATGAAGATGTTGAGGTTGTGTTTCCTGTTCATCCAAACCCTGTTGTTAAGGAGGTTGCTGAAAAAATTCTGGGGGGGCATCCACGGATTCATTTACTTGAGCCACTGGAATACCGAGACATGGCGATGGTAGAAAAGCTTGGGTGTTTTGTAATGACAGATTCAGGTGGTTTACAAGAAGAAGCTCCTGCGCTTGATAATCCAGTTTTAGTTTTACGTGATACAACAGAACGGCCTGAAGGAGTTGCAGCAGGAACACTTAAATTGGTGGGTGTTAATAAAGAAGATATTTTAAGAGAGGCACGAGTTCTATTAGATGATAACGTAGCATTTGAAGCTATGGCGGATGCTAAGAATCCTTATGGTGATGGGCTCGCATCGCAAAAAATTGTTCATGCAATTTTAGGCATGAACCTTACGTAGTTCTAATAATTGGATTCATGAAATGGGGGCAATTGCTTTTTCTATTGATTTGCACAACAATCCCATAGCTACACATTGAGGCTTTTATTTGTGATATACTTTGTTTTGCGTTTTTTTACGTAAGGGTAGTAACAAAATGGAATTACTTACAAAAATACAATCAAATGCACAAAATATTTTTTGGGTAGCATATGGGTTTCTATTGTTTGGCTACGGGCCATCTCAAGGTTATTGGAATGGGATGTTATTACCATTTTTAGTTGTATCAGCAGCTTTATTGTTAGTGTATGTGGGTGTGAGCAAAGATTCTAAAAAAAACCTTTTACCGGTATCAATTAGGGAACCAGTAATACTTGTGATGTTTTCTATTGGAATTGGTTTATTGTCAGCAGGTCACTTAACATATGCACCCAAAACAATAACCCCAATGGTTGAATGGTTTTATGTAATGGTTATTCCTCTTGTTGGTTTGTATCTTTTAGATGGCGAAGTGTTTAAACCAAAGTTTGCGCTTATTCTTTTATGTGTCTTATATTTAAGAGTTATCTATATTACCAGTGGGATTCCTCCAATTGATGTTTTTGATTTTGTAAATAGTGGTGTTCATGGTTTGCTTGCTGGTAAAAATCCCTATGCAATGTTTTATACAATTTCATATAATGGAACACCTGCTGATTACTATGGGTATTTTCCTAGTACGTTACTTCTTACCATTCCTGGAGCATACCTTTTTAGTGATTTGCGAGTAACTTACCTTGTTGTTGATTTTGTTACGATGGGAATTATCTATTGGGTAGTTGCTAAAAGGCTGAACTTAAAGAAATATGCAGAAGTTTTAGTTTTGTTATTTGCATTAAATCCCGTTACTTTTTATATGACCGAGTTTGCATGGATCGAACCACTGATGGTCTTTTCGGTAGCTATGGTCTTATTTTTTTATATAACAAACAAATCAAATTTGTGGGCGCTTTTTGTAGGAATATTTTTAACCATAAAGCAGTACAACATACTTTTTCTACTTCCTTTCATTCGGTTGAAAAAGTGGACAGTAAAAACCCTTCTAGTAACAGGATTGTTTGTTGAGGTACTACTTTCATATTTTATTTTACTATCTCCCAAAGATTTTTTACACGATACGGTACAGTTTCATTTGAGTCAGCCTCCTCGGTGGGATGCACAAACAATTACAACATTTTTACATGTTAATTTTAAACTTGACAGCATTCCGTTGCCGATTATTGGAGGTATTCTTTTAATGGTTTGTGGATACGCATTTTTTGTTCAAAATGGAAGGCTTTCACAAGCTATTTTAGGTGGAGCAACTATTCTTTTCATAGCATTTCTTATTAACCAGCAAGCATTTGTTAACTACTATTATTTTATTAACTCAGCGTTGATTCTATTTATTGTTGCGTATCTATATGAACAAAAAGATAATCGACAAATAAGTAAAGATAAGACACCAGAGTTATTAAGTATTCAATGAGATTAAATTTTGACACTACGGCTGAGGAAGAACTTTAAAAATATCAAAGTTACGTGGGTGGCCAATTGGTTGTAATAGGTAGTATCGAGGTGGTTCAAAATGATTTTCTGATGTTGCTGGTTCAACAAAATTATCATGTGTTAGATCGTTTCTAACAAAAAAGGCATTTGTTCCTGCAATATTACATCCAACCAGTTTATATCCTTTATCATTCCCCAATAATTCTAGCGATTTTAGACTTGCTCCAAAACAAGAGGTGTGGTCGGTAAATGAAGCTGGTAAGTTTTTATCCATAACCCATGGTGTTGTTGGACCCCATGATGAGTTGTATTCGATTACAACCACACGAGGGGAGAATTTTTCAATAGCTTTCCATACCCAGAAGTCATAGCTATCAATATCAATGGAAAGCATATCAAATTCGGATGCAATATTATGGTTCTCAAAAATAGTTTCAATGTTTTCGCTTGTCATAATAGCTTGTGTTACCGTAAGTCTGTTATCGTTTATATAAGCAGAAAGATCTCTACTGATGCTTCGTACAAAGGCTCCGTCTCCTTCAAGCCATACACCTTTCCAGTTTTGGAACAATAAGTTGGCTGTATTATTCTCAATACCATTTCCAACACCAATTTCAACAAAGAATTTATTCGTAGTGCCAATTCTATTAAAAATTTCTGAAATAATGCCGTCCTCTCCCCCTTGAGAGAGAACTTGAAACTCAAACGCATTAAGACGCTTTTTATCTAAGTATCTTGGGTTTATTGAGAGTTGAGTTTGAATATAATCCTCAATTTGAATGCGAGTTTGGAGCTGAAGCTCTTTTAAAGCATGTTTGCTTTCAAGTGCTTCGCCAACTTTTGATACATATTTTCTGATTTCACTTTTCATTTTTGTCATAGTATCAAATGTGGCATCTAGGTATCAATGAGTAGTGTTCTGCTATGACAAAGGAGAAATAATGTTAAAATGCAAACGGACCTTATAGCTTATTACGTAAATGAATAATACAAAGTCGCTTGCAAAAAACACGGTTGCACTAGTATTTGGAACTCTTGTTCCTAAGGCCGTCACGGTTATTTTAACCGTATATGCTGCAAGAATTCTAGGAAGTGCTGGTCTTGGTCAATACGCTATTGCTACAAGTTTTGTGGGGGTGTTTGCAGTTGTGTCTGACCTGGGTCTTAATACACTTTTCATACGGGAAGTTGCAAAACATAAGGATAAAACGACAGTCTATTTTTGGAGCATGGCATTTATTAAAGGAATAATGTCTGCCGTTTATTTAATGTTAGTTTTTTTAGCATTAAGAATATTTTCATACTCAAGTCTTGTTGAAACTACAATTTGTCTTCTTGCTGCAAGCATAGTTTTTTCTGCTTTTTTGTCACTCGTGACCTCACTATTTCAGGCTCATGAAAAAATGGAATACAGTGCAATTATTGGGATAGCAAATAGTATTTTGGTTACTGTTGGAGGAATTGCAGCGCTATATATGGGATTTGGCGTTATTGGTCTTGGTTGGATTGCTATCCTTAGTTCTGCGATTATGCTTATTGTTGGATTTGTACTTATTGGAACTCAGTTTAATTTGGGTCGACCGGTTGTGCAAAAAACATTTTTAATGAGTATTGGAAAAGAGGCAGTACCATTTGCTGCTATTTCGATACTTATTACTATTTATTATCGAAGTGACATGCTTTTGTTATCTAAATTACCTGTCCCTGCCATAAGTAACGAAGAAGCTGTCGGCTTGTATTCAGCAAGCTACAAAATTATTGATACGATGCAAATGATTCCAGGAATAGTATCAGCAGCAGTGTTTCCTTTGTTTTCTCGCCTGTATGTTCAAGATGAACAGGTTCTTCAGAGTTCGTACAAACGGATTCTTAAGTATTTGGTATATTTGGGAATTCCTATGGCTGTTGGTGTTAGTTTATTAGCAGAACCAATTATTAAGCTTGTATATGGCGCCGAATTTATTTTATCTGCTGATGTATTACGCATACTTATTTGGGCTGTTGCAATAATATTTGTAAATTCTCTTATTGCGACATTGTTAACTTCGATTGGTAAACTTAACGTTCTTATTGTCGTAAGTGCAGTCAATGTAATTCTAAATGTTGGTTTGAATCTACTTTTTATTCCTACCTGGGGATTTGGGTTAAGTTATGTTGGCGCTGCTCTTACAACATTGATATCCGAGGTTGTTGGTTTTGCTATTATTTATCAGTATTTTGCACGCAATCTGTATTCACTTGGTCTTATATCTCAGATAATTAAACCACTAGTTTCAGCAAGTGTAATGGCATTAGTTGTGTTTTTCTTTAAAGATAATTTACTATTAGCAATTGGAGGAGGAGCTCTGGTGTACGTTATGGTTTTACTTTTTATTAAAGGTTTTGATGATGAGGATCAAAAGATTCTTTTCACGCTGGTCAATAAACCCGTATAATGACTAACATGAAAAAGGTTGCAATAATTAGGGGAGGGGATTTGGGTAAATATGAGATGCAAAACTATGTTTCTTGTCAGGAAAATGGAATTGAACTGACTGGTATGACAAGTAAACGTCCACGAGGAGATTTATCAGAACTTACGTTTCCGTTACAGCAGTTTTACACATTAGAAGATTATAGTAGGTCCCCGTTATATCGCCGGGCTCTCAATAAATATTTTGGAGAAGGTCAGGTAATGGTTGGGCTTGAAAAAGCATTATCAGGATTTGATGTTGCTCATAGTGCAGAAATTCATAATTATTATACTTATCAAGCTATAAAAGCTAAACTTGAAGGACGTGTAAAAAAGGTTGTTGTAACCGTTTGGCAAAATATTCCACTTGTTGGTGATTTTAATCCAGCTCAGGCAAAATTTAAAAAAATTGTTATTGAAAATACAGATCTATTTCATGCCGTAACAGAGCAGGCTAAAAATGCTCTTATTATGGATGGAGTGCCCGAAGATAAAATTCATGTTCAACCATATGGAGTTGATCAATCGGTGTTTGCAAGCAATAACCAAAACCTTGATGAGTTACGGGAAAAATATGGTGTTAGTTCCGATGATTTTGTAATGCTAACCGTTTCTCGGTTGGTATGGGAAAAGGGAATAGATTTTGCAATATTAGCAATAAAAAAATTTTTAACAGATACCAACAATTCTCGTTCAGTGAAATTACTTATCGTTGGAAGCGGGCCTCGTAGAGCATATTTACAATCAGTAATTGAAAGACTCGGATTGTCTTCATCTGTAAAACTATTAGGGCGAACCTCATCGTATAGTGAGATGAGCGGTTTGTTTGCGATCTCAGACGCATTTATTCTATCAAGTTTGCCTTTAGAAAGTTGGCAGGAACAGTTTGGGTATGTACTGATCGAGAGTATGTCCAGTGGAGTACCGATTATTGCTGCTCGTTCTGGTGCAATCCCGGAAGTATTGTCAGATGCAGGTGTAAGTGTTACTCCTGGTGAATATGTCGAACTTTCACTCGCAATGAGAAAGATCATTGAGGATGAGACGTACCGCAAAGAATTGATTCAAAAATCACTACAAAGAGCTAGTGAACGTTACGATGCGTATAAAGTCTCGCAAAAAATGGTTCAGTTTTATGATTAAGAAAAAAGTAGCATTATTTAATGAGCGGATGATAAAAGGTCATGGTGTTGATGTAGTTGTTGACCATATAGCCAGAGCACTTTCAGGCAAAGGCTATGAGGTCACTGTATACGTTCTTTTTACCGATGGAACATATGACAATAATCTGTATCATATTGAGGTTTTGGGTGAACTTAAACGGTCATTTATAAGTAGGGTTATTGGACGTTTTGTATCGAGTATGGCTGCAAATGATATTGATATGTGGTTTTCTCGAGAAAAAGTTTCCACAATTGATGCTGATATTTGTATTATTAACTCATACCCTTTTTTCCCATTGCTGAGGTATTTTAAAATGCCATGTATTGTAGTTGAGTACGGTGTTGCATCGAACAAATACTTATCATTTAAACACAAGATAAATAGTTGGTACGCAACAATAAGCCAGCATTATATATTTTTTAGAGGTGCTAAAAGGATACTTTCGATTTCAGATTTTTTAAAACACAGATTACTTTATGCGCTACAAAACAAAACTACAACTATATATTTAGGGGGGGACACCTATAAAAATGATAATCTTGAGCTTGCTAAAGTGAAACAGTTTCGAAGTACCTATGGTATTTTGGAAACTGATGTTGCGTATCTATATGTTGGGCGTGCAAATACTCAGTCGCGCTCATACAAAGATATTCATGAGCTCATTGAATTGTTTACAGTAGCTAGAGCTCGAGATTCAAAGATTAAGCTAATTATTGTAGGCTTTGGGAACGATGAGGACGAAAGGTATCTTACACAACACAGCGTAATTCCAATATTAAATGCACCCGCATCAGAATTATCCAGTATTTACCCCATAGCAGATGTTTATACGTCTGCCACTAAATGGGAGGGTTTTAATTTACCTTTGGCAGAAGCACAATACTTTGGCAAACCTGTTGTCGTATATGATATTGGACCCCATAAGGAACTTGTCATTGGTGGTAAAACAGGGTTTTTAGTTACAAATAAAGAACAATTTATTGATAAAGTTGAAGCTCTCGCAACAGATCCAGTTTTAAGAAATACTATGTCTCAGGCCGCCCGTGAACAAGGCAAAAATTTTACGTGGCAGAAAACTACAGACGGATTTGTTAAGAGTATAAATACAGTTATTAATGGATAAAAAGATAGCTATCATTATTTTAAATTGGAGGACGTATAAACAGACGGTAAAGTGTATTCAAAGCGTAAAACGTAGTTCATATAAAAATTTTACAATTATAGTAGTAGACAATGATTCAGGAGATGGTTCTTTGGAAAAACTCACCGAGGAGTTTACCGATATTCACTTTATTAAGAACAATACAAATGCCGGTTATGCGGGCGGAAACAATCTGGGGATTCGGTATGCGTTAGAGCATGGGTTTGACTATGTGTGGATTCTTAATCCTGACACAATGGTTATGGAAGATACGTTATCCATTTTGGTGCGTTTCGTTGACAGCAAAGAAATGATTGCGTCCCCACAGATTATGTATATGGAAGAACCTGAAAAGATCTGGTTTGTAGATAGTACGTTAAGTCCACTGACCGGCATCGCAACACATCTCCATCATGGTGAGATGGACCAAGGACAGTTTAAGAATATTATTGACGTGCCGTGGATTCCAGGAACAGCATTATTTGTGCCACGAACAGTATTTGAAAAAGTGGGACTTTTAGATGATGGGTACTTTTTGTTTTATGAAGATGTTGATTTTTCTGTTCGGGTTCGTGAAAAGGGAATGTCAGTTTCAGTAATTCCAGAAGCTAAGGTTCAACATTTCGTTGGCGCTGTTGCAGGACGTGGTAATCCTCGCAATGAATATTATGTAACCCGCAATCGTTTGTATTTTTTGAAAAAGCACAGTGCGTCATTGTGGTGGCCACTATATGCTATCTATTTATTGGTAAGAACATGTTTTGCCAGTCTTAAGTCACGAATACAACAAAGGGCAACAATAATTCAGGATGAGCGAATGAATGGGATCATTGATTTTTTCAAATCTCGTATGGGAATAAAACACGTATCATGAATATTGCAATAGACGCACGGCCAATAGCTGATGATATTACAGGTTCAGGCAGGTATGTGCTTAAATTAATAGAGGGATTAAGAGATTTTAATCTCAGAGACCGGAGGTTTTCTGTTACTGCTTTGTATAACAAAGAACCTGTACATCGAGTCTCAGGTATTTCGACAGAAGTATTAGTTTCCAATAATCGATTCAAGTGGGAGCAGTTTGTTCTCCCAAAGTTCTTAAATGCACACGATTTTGATTTGTATCATGCAACGTGGAATTACGGCATCCCATTTTTTTATAAGGGTACAACGGTACTTACCGTTTTGGATGTGATTCCTCTCAAATGGCCACCGTACTTTTTAAGCAAAAAGATTCTCACTCTGCCTGAGTATTTATTTTCACTGTATAACGCTTTAATAAAGGCAAACAAGATAATTTCTATTTCGAAAACGAGTACCAATGACGTAGTAAGTGTGTATCCATTTGCTCGAAAAAAAATCACCACTATCCCCTTGGCGGTAGATATTCCGGTATTACCTCCCCATGCACATTCACCAATCCCAAAGCCATATATTGTGTACCTTGGTGGTGTTGATAAACGTAAAAATATTGATGGAGTAATCCGCGCATATGCTAATTCCAAAACCAAAGAAACCCACGATCTTGTTATTGTTGGCCGAAATGCACAGTATTATTGGCCTTTGATTAACAAATTATCACTTGGAGAGAAAGTTCACTTGCCGGGTTTTGTTTCAGAAGAAGAGAAGTTCACCATATTAAAAGACGCCGCCTGTTTAGTATATCCATCGTTTTATGAGGGGTTTGGAATTCCCGTGCTTGAAGCAATGGCAGTAGGGACGCCGGTTATTACATCAAACACCTCTTCCCTTCCCGAAGTTGCCGGTGATTGTGCGCTTTTAGTTAATCCCCATAGCGAAGCAGAGATTTCAACGGCAATCGATAAGATCGTGTCTTCACTTGAGTTCTCTGATGAACTAAGGGGCAAAGGGTTTATGAGACTCAATAGTTTTTCGTGGGAGCGAATGATTGAGGATACCATTACAGTGTATAAAGGAGTAGCAGTATGATCAAAGTAACCGTTATTACAACATTTAAAAATGAGGCCGAAACAATAGCACCATTTATTGAAGGGCTATTATCGCAATCACGAAGCCCTGATGAGATTGTGTTGTGTGACGGAGGATCAACAGATGGAACGATTGAAATAATTCAAAAATTTATAGATAACGGTGCGCCCATAAAACTTGTAATAAAACCAGGGAATCGATCCGTTGGACGTAATGAGGCTACAAAAAAGGCCACGCATGAACATATTGCGGTTACCGATGTGGGAACTGTCGCCGATAAAGATTGGTTAAAAAATATTATTGCGCCATTTGAAAATGATTCTTCAGTTCAGGCCGTAAGTGGGTTTTTTAAAGTAGCACCCGAAACATTTTTTGAAAAAGCATCATCTGAACTAATGCTTATTGACCATGACAATATTGATCCAAATACGTGGCTTCCTTCAAGTCGATCAGTTGCGTATACCAAAACTGCATGGAAGGATGCGGGAGGATATCCTGAGTACACTTCATATAATGAAGATACTCCGTTTGATTTAGCTCTCATAAAAGCAGGTCACCCATTTACCTTTGCAAAAGATGCAGTAGTGTATTGGCGTCCTCGTTCCACATATAAAGAGTTTTACAAACAGTTTTATAACTATGCTATTGGAGATGGGTTGGACGGAATACAGGCACGAAACTACATAAAGAAAATCGTACTCTACAAGATTTACCAATGGATAATTGTTGAATTTGTTCAGCCTGAGCTAATTCTAGTTTTCTTTTTTTCATAGGAGGAGGAAGAAGTGGTTCTTCTTCATGACTGTGATGATGTAATGATACAGCATTAAATTCTTCGTATAAAGATCGTTTTCTTTTTCTTTTATTCTTCCTCTTTAAAGGAGGAGAGTATACAATACGTTTTGCAATAATAGGATTAATAAGTTCCCCATTTC
>CAYZXG010000034.1:0-10171 GCA_964482365.1 uncultured Candidatus Saccharibacteria bacterium
CGCCATAAACCGCTCGGCCACCCCTCCGTGTATTACGTTTCTATGTACGTGTTCTCACGAGCAGCTGGTTTCTTCCAGAAACACAAGACTTTGTGTTTCGCTCAAACTTTGTAGACAAAGTTATTCGCCCGCTCGGCCACCCCTCCGTGTTCTTGTACCAGTGAAATTGTAGCATAGTCATTGGGCTTATTTCCTTTCGTGATATGCCTTACGACACGGTAAGTAGTTCATCCCAATGCGTGGTATATCGTGGTGAACATTGCTCGGATTTTGATTGCCATACTGGTTTTGGTTTTCCTGTTGATGCAAAACGCAATGTGTCTTTTCCCATAACCGCATTTATCGCGTCAATCTTTTTATGGAGTGCAGCTTTTTTATGTACAATTTCTTTGTCAGAAACAACTTCGGGTGCAAATGGTTCTGAAACCGTAATGGAGTTTACCTTATTACTTTCTTCTTGTAGTAATTTTGACTGGTCAAGATATTTACCAAAACTCATCCAACTTGTTCCAAGACTAGGCTTTGTTTTTTGTGAAAACCAAGGGTCAATTTTTTCAAACAACGAAGATTGAATGGATTCATTGGTTGAAATATCAGTAAGCGTGACAGCAGCCCGCTTGTAAGGGGTTTTTACTTCCCAAAGTCTGTCTAGCGTATGTCGTGCCGCATATAAGAATGTAGCGGTATCATCTGTTGGAGCCGGGAAGGTTACGTGGGCTTGTTGTGCGTGATATTCGTGCGAGTTGTGGCGGGATGTTTCAATGCGAATATGAATCGTTTGTGCACGCGTGTGTTTTGATCGCAATGTTTCGCAGACTCGGCTGGTAAACGTTGCAATTGATTGTCTAAGGTCGGTAATGTTGTTGATTGGGCGAGCAAAAGTGCGTGAATGCATAATACTTTGTGGCGGTTTTGGTTTAGTATTAAGGGGCAGTATGGAGATGCCAGAAAGTTCGTATTTGAGCCTTAGTCCTGATATTCCCAGGGTTTTTCTTAGCCACTCCGAAGAAGCAGTTTTAATATCATAGGCAGTATACAACCCGTTCTGTGCAAACCGTTTTGCATATTGCCGGCCTACTCCCCAAATTTCACGTGTAGGAAACTGTTTAAGTAACCCATCAATAATTTCTTCTGCGGTTGAATCTCTACCATGCTCAGATATGGTGAGCACACAAACGGATTCGTATTCCGGATTACTTTTGGCGAGTTCGCATGCCATTTTTGCAAGTGTTTTACTGGGTGCAATACCTATTGATACGGGAATACCAAGCCAGCTAAGTAGCGTTTCGTGTAGCTGTTTGCCTAGTTGTTTGGGGTTTTTAAAGCTGGTGTGGTCAATTCGTATAAATGCTTCATCCACAGAATATATTTCGATTTCAGGCGAGAATTTTTTGATCGTTTCCATAACGCGGCTACTCATGTCGGCATAAAGGCTGTAATTTGAGGAGAGTAGTTGAACATTATGTTGCCTTAAAATATGAGATATCTCGAAGACTGGGGTTCCCATTTTTATTCCAAGTGCTTTTACTTCTGATGAGCGTGCCACAATACAACCATCATTACTTGATAAAACAGCAACAGGTTTTTTTTGTAATTTAGGGTTAAAAGCTCGCTCGCATGAGACGAAAAAGTTGTTGCAGTCAATTAGTGCGTAGAGAGGCATGGGTTTACCTCTTATGCTCTAAATGTACGAACCGGCAGTTTTGTGTTGTGTGTTTTATGAAGCACCCAGGTTACTACGCCCCAAACTGAAAAGTCGGTTCCATCTTGTACGGTTATTGGTCTATATAAAGGGTTTTCTGGAACCAGTCGTATGGTACCTTGGGATTTGTATAGACGTTTTACGGTGAATGCACCATCAAGGGTTGCAACAATAATGTCGTTATGGTTTGCAGAGATTGAACGGTCAACTACGAGAAGATCCCCATCGTAGATGCCCGCTTTTATCATTGAGTCCCCGTCGACACGCACAAAAAATGTTGCGGTGGTGTTTGAAACAAGGTGTTTGTTTAGATCAAGTGGCGTTTCTGTGGCCGATTCAACAACTCCAGGAAATCCTGCACGTACAAGTCCGTCTACTAGGGGGGAAAGACTGTTTATTGTTCTCATAGCAGTTATTATACAAAATAGGTAGACAGTGTAAAGGTAGACGGGTGTGTATCTAAACGATGGTGCGATATCGCACACCAGACTGTCACTAGGGCAACTTGACAAAACTAGAGTCTATCGGCATTATAAAACCTCGATGCGAAAAAATACCCAAATACTCCTAAGCGTAGTAATAATTGTAATTTTGGGGGTTGGCATAGTAGGGAAATTATCAAAGTCTCCTGAAGATAGAGAAGTTGTTGTCTATGTCTCTCATGATCAAGATTATGCCGAACCTGTACTTAAGGAATTCGAAACCAAAACAGGCATTTTGGTCAAAGCGGTTTACGACACCGAAGCGTCAAAAACAGTTGGGCTTACCAATCGATTGATCGCTGAAAAGGAAAATCCAACGGCGGATGTGTTTTGGAACAATGAAGTTACCCACACCATACAGCTTAAGCAGGAGGGAGTGTTGGACACGTATAAACCCGTAAGGTTTGATGATATTCCTGATTTTGCTAAAGACGCCGATGGGTATTGGACTGGATTTGCGGCGCGAGCCAGAGTGTTACTGGTATCGAACAATTCAAAGATACCTGAACGATTAGAAGATTTGGTGGGCGAAACATATGCGCAAAACGTATCGGTAGCGGATGCTCGTTTTGGAACAACGGGGTCTCATGTAGCTGCATTGTGGGTTGTGTGGGGTGAAGAAAAGACCAAAGAATATTTGTTGAACCTTACGCAGCAAGGACTTAATGTTGCTCAGAGTAATGGTCAGACTCGTGATAAAGTCGTTTCAGGTGAAAAGACGATAGCGTTTACTGATTCTGATGATGCCAACGATGCTATCTCCCAGGGAGATAATGTTACTATGGTGTATCCAAATCAGAATGATATTGGAACATTGATTATTCCTAATACCGTTGCGCTCATTAAGAATGCCCCACATAGAGACGAGGCCAAGGAGTTAATTAGTTTTTTGATTTCGCCTGAGGTAGAATCGCTGCTTGCGTACGCAAAATCGGCACAGATGCCACTCCTTCCTGATGTCAAAAAACCGGATTCGGTAACATCGGTAATGGATATTGTTGCGATGAACGTGGATTGGAACGATATATATGCTGCATACGAACCAGCGGTACGTTTTTTTACCGATGAAATCCTCAAATAGTTACCTTTTCGATTGTCAATCCATTTGGTGCTGCAGTTTGTTTCGGCTTTTTGGCATATAATCAAGCGTAATGGGCAGTATTCTTACATTATTTCTTTCAGGAAGAGAGATTGAAATTCTTATTGGAAGTATTAGCGTAAGTGCAGGAGTTGCACTTGTTGTTTCTTTGTTTGCCAGTACGTATGGACTATATGCTTTACTGAATAAAGGGAGGTTTTCCACAATATTTCAGAAGGTGTTATTGATACCGCTTTTTATACCGCCGTATTTTCATGCCCTTTCGATCATTAGTTTGTTTCAGTGGATTTCATATAATCACTGGGTTTCATGGATCTCTCTTTCAACGGTTTCGGCGTTTCGGTCAGAATTTGGACTGTTGTTTGTTCTTTCAATTGCATATATTCCACTAGCATGTTTACTGATGCAGAATCTTTCTGAAAACATTGATAGAAAAGGAATTCTTACTGCGCTTACCCATCAAGGATTTATGGCCGTTGTTCGCAAAATTATTCTGCCACAACTTATGCCAAGTGTGTACGCTGTTTTTGGTATTGTATTTACGCTCTCATTTATTTCATTTGACGTTGCATCACTTCTTGAAGTTCCGGTATATGCAACAGAGATCTTCTCAGTTATTAGCTCACAATATAATCTCACGCGTGCAGTTCAGTTATCACTTATTCCTTTTGGCATCGCAGTCGTAACAGGTTTTTTTGTTTCAAAAGCATACCTTTTTGCGTCCCGCCAGAATGAAACGCCTTTTGACGGACACATGTATGCTCCGAGAACGTTCAATTTCTTTGCGGTAGGACTTTTAGTTGTTTATGGTTTTGTGAGTGTGGTAGTTCCGCTCACAACGATGTTTGTTGGGGTAATAGCATCGTTTCCGAGTGATTATTTGTTCGTATTACAATCTGATTGGTTGCCCCCCATGGTTTCAACACTTAAGCTTTGTTTTTATGGAGGCTTACTTTCCATTACAATCTCTTGGATGATGCGAGATGTGTGGAAAACATATCCTGCCGTACGGTTAGTGTTACTTTCTTCTCTGCTCGTTTCTCCAACGTTGCTCGGCATTACTATCATTTATGTAATCCAATGGACTTTTCTCACTGACATACAACTGGGGATTGCTCCACTAGTGGTTGCGTACTCGTTACGGACAATACCGATTACTAGTGAGTTGTTACATATTACGCGTGAGAAAATTCCTCGAGATGTTTTTGCAAGTATTGAACTGATCCCAGGCATTACCCGAACAAAACGATTTGTTTGGGAATTTTTGCTCATGGTGCCTACGCTTATTATTATGGTTTACGCTTCCTTCTGGATTATTGCAACGGAGATTCCGCTTACGATTTTACTTCAACCACCAGGATTTCAAACCATCATGGCACGTATTTTTATCTTGCTTCATTACGGTTCGCTACCGTATATGAACATCATGATGCTTGCAACTATTGCAACACTTATTGCACCACTTATTGGTATAGTATTTCTACGTAGAAGATTAACAAAGATCCACCATTAATATGAATACTATTGATCCCATCATTCGATTTGAACATGTTTCTAAAAAACGCGGAAATCAAATAATCCTTGATGATGTAACTTTTGCCGTTGAAAAAAATACGCTTACGGTAATCCAAGGGTTTTCAGGAATCGGAAAAACTACCATTCTCTCACTTATCTCAGGATTTGAACGAATTGATGCAGGAAACCTTTACGTTAATCATCTGCTAGTCGATTCACATGAATCCTACATACAACCAAACAAGCGTCATGTTGCTATGCAGTTTCAGGGCCTTGCATTATGGCCACATGTTTCAGCGCTTGAGCACATACTATTTGTCATGCGTAATCCTTCGATTGATGGCGCGTTGGATGTTGCTCGGCGGGTTGGTTTTCCTGCTAAAAAATTGTATACGTATCCAGGTGAATTGTCGGGAGGGGAGCGTCAACGGCTTGCACTCGCACGAACAATAGCTACGCCATGCGAAATTATTCTTTTTGATGAACCATTTAATAATTTGGATGCGCACTTGTACCAACGGGTCACCGATCTGATCGAGGAGTTGTCACATACAAAAACGGTAATAGTTGTTACTCATGACGTTACCTCAAACAAAACAGTACTAACCCCACAGTCTCGATATCAGTTAGTAAATTGTAGATTCGTACTCGTTGACCAAAGCTAAACGATCATCTAGACTTAGATTACGTACATGACAAAAAAAATCCGTCAATTTATCCAATCCCTTGTTCCAAAGATACCGTTAACCTATTCGCTAGTTCTTATTCTACTTGTTCCGGTGCTGCTTGTAGTAAATACACTATGGAATTTACGTTCATATGAACGCGACATGCATTTTGGTGTTCGCGAGCAAACTATAGAAATTAAAGAGGCACTTGTTCCTCTCATTTCCGACGCTCGTGTTTCCGATGACCAGTTACATGAATATCTACAAACTATTGTTGATGCATCAAACAATATCCAACAACTATCACTATATTCTCTCAGTAGTGATTCTGTGCTTGAGCTTGCATTTTCGACGGATAAGACTGCAAACGTTGAGGCAGGATTTACTGAGAATCTTGCCTTATCGCAAGATAACGAATTTTTTTCTCAAGAATATGATTCAACTGTCCAAAATAATGTATGGAAGCTTGTGGCTCCAATACTTAATAATGGAGAAGTAACGAGAGTTTTGTCGTTGTCAGTAAATACTCTTCAAGTGGATGCCATTGTTGAACGCACAGCACGTGATTCTATGGTGATCATGCTCGTCAGTGTTACGGTTATCGTTCTGCTACTAATAAACCACGCACGTGCGCTTGAACGTTCTTTACTTGTGGATAAACTCAGAGAAGTTGATCACATGAAAGACGATTTTATTTCTGTAGCATCGCATGAATTGCGGACACCAATCACTGCGATTAAAGGATATGTTTCATTACTTCAAAAAGACTTGCAATCTAACATAAACGAAAAGCAACATAAAGAATTTGGGATTGTAATGGAAAGTATCTATCGACTCGAAACGTTGGTTAATGATGTGCTTAATGTTTCTCGGATTGAGCAAGGACGATTGGATGTTACGGTTGAGCCGGTAAACCTTTCGGAAATAATCACCGAGACCCACCAGCAACTTATGGCTGTTGCACAAGAAAAAAGACTAGATCTTGTTGTCAATAATATTCCCGAATCGCTTGTTGTTTTAGGTAACGCTGATCGAATGCGTGAGGTTTTTACCAATATCGTCGGCAATGCCATCAAGTATACAAAACAAGGCTCAGTAACAATTTCTGTTGCAAATGAAAAATCTCGTGTGCGGGTAATGATTGAAGATACCGGAATTGGTATTGCGCCTGAAGACCGTGTGCGATTGTTTCAAAAATTTAGTCGCATACAAAATGATGAAACCGTAAACATTACGGGTACCGGTCTTGGACTTTGGATTACTAAACAACTTGTTGAAAAAATGGACGCGTCAATTTATGTTGATAGTCTTTTTGAACGAGGAACAACGTTTACGATAGTGTTTAAAAAAGCTATGCAATAGCAGTTTTTCTGTTTCAATCCATATCATACTTGGTCTGGTTGATTCTCTACAATAAATTCCGAATGGTTGTTTTTTATAAACCAATAATACCCAATGAGTAGGATTATTACACCGATAATGACGATTCCGACCGTTACGACTAGATAATTACGTGTTGCGATTGTTGAGGGTGCGATTGGTTCAACAAGAAGTTCAGGAAGAGTGGTATCTGAAGTCGCTTGTGCATGAGCAACGTTGAAAGACATTACTTCGCTTTTAACATATCCTTTTTCGGGATGTTGAACAACGGAGTACGCTTCGTGGGTTCCATCTTCAAGGTGGTAACTGAGTTCATAAGTCCAGTCTCCGTTCGCGTCAGCCGTCGTACTTACAATGATTGGATTAGAGAAAATATAAATATCTACAACGGTTAATGGTGTTGCTTTTCCACTAAGCAAGAGCACTTCAGTTGTTTCATATGTTTGTGCTCTTACCCGTGTTATTGAAGTTTCGCTTGATGTTGCAGTCTTAAGGAATGGAAGTTGTTCTGAGGCAACTGGCATAAATGTTGTTTGAGTTGAGTCCAGTGTTTGTGAAAAACATTCGGTCGCCCTTGTAGTTTCATCATCCGTGGGAATTGAAGTATGTGATTGAATTTCCTTTATACGACTTTCTCCAATTACTTGTACAAGACAGGATGTCGTTTCTTCAGGTAGCGTTGCAATTATTGGTGGTTGGGTAACCTCCTCATCAAGTGAAAAACATAATCGAGCTTTTTGTATTTCTTCGGGATTTGGTTTTCTGTTTTTCTCAATAATTTGACTAAGTTCGTCTCTTCCAAGGTAGATTTTAAGACACTCGACAAGTGTGGGATCGACGTTTGATTTATGTACATACGTAATTTCGTTCGGTGCAGTAGTGCATTGTTTTGCAAGTTTGTACTCTTCGGCGGTTGGTTGAGCTTTGTCAACAGAAATTTCTGTGAATCGCTTTGGGGTCAAAGTGTTTTTTAGACACGTTTGAGTTTCCTCGTCAATGTTCACATTGCGTGTTGTTTTATAACAACGTTGAGCTGCTGAAATGAGCGTGCCAAGTTCTCCTGAATCTTTTTTGTCTCCTGTTGGATCAAAGTATGTACGGTAAATTTCATCACCATAGACCGTACGTAAACACAATTGGGTTTGTGAATCGTTGTATATGTTTGATGTCGTAATTGTCTTTGTCGATTGCGTGTTTGGTGCTACGGTTGTAAAAGGAGGTTTTGTAACGAATGGTGTTGGTGTTTTTGGTGGTATTGGAGTTGAACTGGGGAGGTTTTGGGGATCGATAAGCGTGGGAGTTGGTGTTTGAAATATTGGAATGATGCTATCGTCTTGTGGTTCGATCGCTGGTGTGTTAATTGGAGCTGGCGTTAGTGTTGGGAAAGGTGGTGCTAAGGGTTTATTGGTTGGTGTAATTGAAACGATTGTTAGTCCTGGAGTTGGTGAGGGTGAAACGTTTACCGTATCGGCTATACGTACACTCGCAGTTGCTTGTTTGCCCAACACCGAAACCGTGATGGTGGATAGAAAATCACCTGGAATATAGCCTGCTAAAAACTCTCCATCTTGACTTATCTGTCCACCACCGCCATGTATGCTCCAAATCGTGTAATCTTTGGGTGCTAGGTGGTCTAAGCCGTCCGGGGTGGTAACAAGTGCTTTAAACTGCACAACTTGAAGGGGTTTGAGTGCAATTTGTTCGGGTATGATCCTTAGGGTAAAGTCGCGTGCTGGTGTATCCGACGTTGTGTTGTTTGTCATCGTCGTTAGTGAATTGTCAGCAAATGAGAGAAGATAGTTTTGTTTATACTGAAATAACATGCTCAAGGTAACAACTACCATTCCAAAAGTTAGAACATAGTGTGGCTTTGGTAAAAACATTCTTAGGATCGCACGAAACTGCATATAATAAGCGTACCTAATTCAGGAGTTCCTGTAAAGGAGTGTTAACGAAAATTTCTTGGGCTTACGGGTGCTCCAGATGGTCGTGGAAAGTTAGGGAATCTTGGTGCGTAAATATCTTCGGCAACAAAAATATCGTTGTCCCATGATCCAAATATGGTGAGTTGTTCTTCATTTCGAATAATGAGGTGTGGAGGGATATGCGTGTTGTTAGATATCTGGACCTTGATTGTGCCAAGTGTGGGGCTATAAAGTGACAACAAGTTTCCAGCGTGCGATGTAATAACACCGACGACCCAATCATCGGAATCAAATTGTTGTTGGTAAAACCCTCGCATCGGACCCATGTGGGTAAATGGTTCGTTAATGCCACTTTTATCTACAATAATTCCCATTACAATGATTGAGATTACAAAAATGACTATTAGTTTTACGAAGTTTGTTTTGTATGAGAAGTCGTATTTTTTGAGGAGAAAAATCCCTCCCACAATACTAAGCGAAGCAATAATGAGCGAAACCCACGGGAAAGTACTCAAAAAGGCGGGTATTCCTCGGGGTCCAATTCCGGCAAAAGAGAGGGTTGGACTGGTTCGTGATAGGTAGGAGATGTGGTTTACAAAGAATGCGCTAAGTACCACAAATAGCAAAAGGCCACTGGCGATGAGGGCTGATCCAATAACAAAAAAGTACCGCGGTTTCATTTTAATTTTACCGTGTTCGATTTTTTCCAGTATTGATTGTTGTAAATTATTATCGTTTTCCATAGTGATGTTCATATATTTCGGCCAGCATTTTTTTGCCTCTGTTAATTTTCGTTCCTACCGTATTTGTTGGCATTTTTAATATATCGCTAATTTCTTCGTATGACTTTTCTTCAAGATAGAAAAGAATGAGCGGTTCTTGGTAGTGGTCTGGGAGTTTATCAATCAGGTCCCGAACCATTTGTTGTACCTCTTCCGTCAGCATTTTTTCTTCGATGCCAGGGGTTTGGTCGGTGATGTTGTCAAAAATTGCTTTATCAACTCCGCTTATTTCTTTTTTCTTTCGACGAAGGTGATCCATGGCTTCGTTGTGGGTAATTCGATAGATCCAGCTCGAAAATTGCCGTTTTGTATCAAACCCCTTAAGGTTTTTATATGCTTTTATAAAAGTGTTTTGCACTACATCTTGTGCTACCTGGTCGTTTTTAACGAGTCGCAAGGCATATCTCATAAGCTTAGGTTCATATCGATTCAAAAGCTCTGCGTAGGGAGCATTATCACCCTTTTGAGTAAGTTCTGCGAGGTGCTCGTCTGTATCTGAAGCGTATTGCTGCATGGGTCATTTGATTTTACTACGTACTATGAGGTGTTATTATTTCGAAGCACTTTTTGATGGAACAAAAACGTTTGATATTCGACTTGCTAATTTTGATTGCAAAG
>CAYZXG010000035.1:0-9867 GCA_964482365.1 uncultured Candidatus Saccharibacteria bacterium
CTTTTTCCTCAAACCGAGATTTTGTTTAAAAACCCTACTGATTCCATATCGTTTGAGATCTCTGCAAATGAGGAACGTATCTCTTTTCAAGTCGTTGTCGCAAAAAAATGGGCGGATTATGTTGAGCGTCAGATTCATGGCGCGTACCCTGATGCTGAGATTTCTGAGGCTGATGAGACCACACTATTTCCTGAGCAGGGGAGTGTTCATGTACACGAGTTTGAGCTTAAAGGAAAAGTGTTTTACCCGATACGAATGTATGATGAGTTTGAAGTCGATACGTTAAATGCGCTTACTTCTGTAGTAAGTAAACTTACCGGAGATGAACGGGTTGTATTACAAGTTGTTACGCAACCTGCCGATGATGTGTGGCGTAAGCGTGGACAGCATTTTGTACAACTTGCGCAGTCTCCAGCAACAGATGGACAGAAAAAAGCATCAATCGACCCCGCTGTGTTAGAAGCCGTTACCAAAAAAGTAAGTCGGGCAGGATATCGAATTGTTATTCGGGTGATTGTATGCGCACCAAACGATGAGGCTTCCCAGATAATTATGCAAAATATTTTGGGTTCTTTTGATCAATATTCATTACCTCACCTTGCAATCTTTGAAGACAAACCCGTAAAACTTAATCCCCAAAATGTTGCCACGATTCTTAATCGTAGTTTTCCGCAGTGGGGCAATTATCCAGTGTTAAATACTACCGAGCTTGCAACTGTGTTTCATTTTCCAAGCATTGAAGTTAAAACGCCGAGGATTGCATGGCTTAGGACGAGGACGAGTGCTCCCCCCACGAATATTCCCAAAGAAGGACTTTTTCTGGGTAAAAGTGAGTTTAGAAATAGTGTGATTGATGTACATATTTTGCGATCAGATCGAAGACGTCACATGTACACGATCGGGCAAACAGGTTCGGGTAAATCAGAGTTTTTAAAACACATGGCGTATCAAGATATAATTAATGGCGAAGGTCTTGCATTTATTGATCCACACGGAGAAACAGTTGAAGATCTTCTGGCTATGGTTCCTAAAGAACGCGCTGAAGATGTAGTGTATTTTAATCCGTCTGACTACGATCGACCTATGGGAATAAATATTCTCGAAGCAGACACAGAAGAGCAAAAACATCAAGCAATAAACTCGTTTATTAGTCTTTTATATAAACTGTATGATCCGAATCGAACAGGAATGGTTGGTCCACAGCTTGAACGCGCGGTTCGCAATGTGATGTTAACGGCAATGTCAGAGCCAGGCAATACGCTTATTGAAGTCTTAAAACTTTTAACTAATCCAAAATTTGCGGAGAAAAAGATTCCTCTTATTGACGATCCGATGGTTAAAAGTTATTGGACTGAGCAGATTGCTCAAACTTCTGACGCGCAAAAGTCAGAAACGCTTGGATATTTTGTGAGCAAGTTTGATCGATTTGTAACCGAAAAACTCATGAGAAATATTATTGGACAATCGCGCTCAGCCTTTAAATTCCGCGACATAATGGACAATAAAAAGATTTTCCTGGCAAATCTAAGTAAGGGTAAAATTGGGGAAGAAAATAGTACATTTTTGGGACTTTTACTTGTTCCACGAATACTTGTGGCGGCAATGAGTCGGGCTGAGCTAAAACCCGAGGATCGAAAAGATTTTTATTTGTATGTTGATGAGTTCCAAAACTTTTCGACACCAGATTTTGCTGAAATTTTGGCTGAAGCTCGAAAATATCGACTTAACCTTATAGTTGCTAACCAGTACATCGCTCAGATTCAAGAGGATATTCGTAATGCAGTTTTTGGAAACGTGGGTACGATGTGTAGTTTTAGAATTGGTGCAGATGATGCAGAGTATATGGAAAAGCAATTTGATCCGGTATTTTCGCAGCGGGATCTTATCAATCTCGGAATTGGTGAAGTGAGTACACGCCTTTTGATTGAAGGGCAGCCCTCACGTCCGTTTTCGTTTAAAACAGATTGGGAAATAATTAAGAATCTTCCCCGTAATGAGAAGGTTGGTGAAGTGATAAAAGAGATAAGTCGGCTCAAATATGGTCGAGACAGGCGAGTTATTGAGAGTGAAATTGCAGTGCGTGCAGAGTTTTAGAAACATAAATAATAGGGATGCGATAGAATCTTTTCATGGGCATCGTTATAAACAAAATTATTACAGCAGTGAGGTATGTGTATCGCAAAATGATTGTTGAGCCAAAGCAAGAGGCAAACTTTTGGGTGTTGTACTCATTTCTTTTTGCGTTTGTCATGTCACGATTTACGGTTTATTATTTTCCCGAAGTGTCACTCATAATCAATGGTGTTCATGTTCACCATTTTGCATATGGGTTTATTTTGTTGGCTCTCGCAGGAATTTTGTCGCTCAATGGATTTCACGAGAAAAAACTTCGATTTACCAGCGCTTTGTACGGTTTTGGGCTTGGAGTTGCGGCTGATGAGTTTGGTATGTGGATACATCTCAAAGATGATTATTGGGTAAGGCAGTCATATGATGCCGTAATTGTGGTGTTGGGTCTTTTGATTTCTGCGGTGTATTTTTCGGAATTTTGGCACCGCGCGTTTCTCAGAGTTATCAATGTATTTATGCGCAAAGATTCGGAAGATTAAAACGGCGCAGTTAACCCAACCAACAATAAGAGTGAGTTAATAAAAATGCTTTCCGGTATCGGCATGTGGGTTGTAGACGAAGCAGAAAAGTCACTTTTGTAGTAACATGGTAAGTACAGTTTTGTTGCAGTTTAAGCATATTTTCTCGATTGGAGGGGATTATGGATAGTACTTTTTCGATTGATGATGTACCCAAACTTCTCGGGTTTGTTGAAACGGAAGAACTTATTGCGTTGCGTCTACTATGGATTGAAGTTATGGCGGCAAGAGTAGACGGTGATAGTAGGGCACTTGCTACGCAATACCATACTGCTTGTCAAGTCCTTGTTGAGTCGCTAGAAGGTAGCGAGGTGCGTAAAACAGCTGGAATGGGACTAAACCTCCAGATGGCGCTTGCGCGGCGGGATGGTGGTCGAATGGAGGACTATCGGGAGGATCTGATAGATGCGCAGGTTGACGCCGCCCAGAGTGGTTTTGACGACGTTGAAGTGATAATTCGAGACGAGATTAGGAGATTGAATGAGATTTTGAAGAAATAATGAGCCCGCCGTTTTCGTGACGCGTGGGCTTATTTTTTGGCAGGCCCTGAAGGACTCGAACCTTCGTTAACGGTTTTGGAGACCGTGGTGCTAGCCGCTGCACTAAGGGCCTACGAACTCGGCACCTACAGTATAACGTATCCGTGGGTCGACATGTAAGAAATAAAAAAGGTCCAAGCGGGGGATGCCTGGACCTTTTGGCTAAAGGTAGTCGTTGAGAGTTTCGACGACATGGGAAGGATTTAACACTGGCCAGTCGTGAGATTGATTCTGCACAACCACTTTCATGTACACGTCAACGGTTTGCCAGGGGTAGAAATCGTCGTCACTTGCACAGAAAACACTTACCTGGCATAAAAGGTTTTCAGGCCACACGAGTGTGTTTATTACCACATGTGCAGTACGTAGCAAATATTGAGGGTGTTGCAGTACGTTTTTTGCAACTTCGTAGAAAATCTTTAAAACAGTCACGGGCGTTTTGTACCCTCTAACTGTTTTTGTAGCTGCAGCAAATAGCCAACCGAAAACATTGCGGTTGATATATGCAAGTCCAGAACTGTTGAGTAAAACCAATCGATTGATTCGTTTGGCATGCCTTTGAGCAAAATAAAAGCCAACCAAACCACCCATTGAATGACCAATAATCGTTACCTTTTGTTCAGACCCAACCAACGTTTCGATCAGTTCGAACATATGGTCTGCCATGTCGGTTAGTGAGATATTTGGATCCATTGGCTCTGATTGACCATGTCCGGGAAGGTCAGGAATAATCACCCGAAACCCTTTATCGATCAGTTGTTGAGCAAGACAAAGGTAAAGATGTGCACTGAACAAAAACCCGTGGAATATGACGATTGTTTTTGAACCGACTATTGAATCAACATATGAAATGTGAATTCCGTTGATAGAAGCTGAATTTCTTTTCACGAAACGCTCCTTTTGCTAATTGTTAAAGAACGAGATGGATGCGCTTATGCAATTATATCGCACTATGGGTATATAGTCGAAAGGTAAAAACGTGTAGTAACAAAGTAGTTGACAAGTGTTCTAACTTGGTTTTGGAATGCGGTGAGGCTTAAGGGTACGATGAACTCTGCAATTATTGCAGAACTTTTTAATTTCGCCGAGTTGCATATCTTTTCGTTCTGACATTGGGCGTGAATGTACTGGTGCATTGCATGTGGTGCATCGAAATTCATAAATCCGTTTTTCTTTTTTTGCCATGGACAACATTATAGCAGAGAAAGGGAAGGAAAAGAGTAGACCATTGAAGGATTGCTACGCAAACCATTCAAGGTCTAAAATGGGGTGCAGTTTGCGAAGCAAATACTGCTAAAGTTGTATCCAACTAGTGGAGCCGAGAAGGGGAATCGGACCCCTGACCTCATCCTTACCATGGATGTGCTCTGCCAACTGAGCTATCTCGGCGTAATAAAACTCTTCGAGTTTTATACTTTGAGTTTGCTGGTGGCAAACTCAGACAACTGTGACATTGTAACGCACACACCTAATAAAATGTATGTACTCATCTCGCGCATTAGGTAGAGTTTTGGAATATTTTGAGGTAGAATGGCACAACCTTGATATTTAGCAGGGGAAAAGTTTTTTCTTCGTTTTGTTTGAACAAAGAAAGGGCAACTTCGGATGATTCATGTCGTTGTGGTCTTAGAAAAAGGTGATGATACGACGGAAGTTTTGAGGGTGTTTAAGACACAGGTAGAAGGTTGGCTTGTCGAGGAACACCCAAGTGATCATGAGTTTTATGTTGGCGATGGTAGTGTCAATATATGCGAGAAATGTGGGTGGATTAAACCTAGTGCATTGGTTGCACGTGCCCGTGCAAAAGATATTCTTGATGCACTGGATGGCCATAGGGTGACAACAGAGGGGTAGGTAGTGGAAGGATAAGATTGGGTCGTAATTGAGAAAAGGGGCGGGTCTGGCATTGCGCCGATCTGCCTCTTTTTCAGTCTCCGAAATCTCTGTTAATACATGCACTATCTCGTGACTTCAAACGATTCTACTTCTTCTTTAAGCTTTTTTGCATCCTCGTTTTCTTCAAAATGTTTGCGAACAGGCGTTAGGTAACCATCGATGTATTCGATGACGGCGGATTTAAGATCAAGAGGAAACAGCTTTTTGTTGGCATAATCGTGTTCAAGATCTTCGTATGAAACATAGCTTACGTCGCCTCCAAATTTTTCAAGACGTGAAATTTCCATGGTTGATTCTTTTGCAAAAATTACGTATTTGCAGTACTCAAGAATAGGGTTTTCGTGTGTTATTGCTTCTGGTGCCCAGGCCTTTTGTATTTTTCGTTCAATATCTTTGCGCGTATCGGTCATAAAGATTGCACTGTCGGGCTTTGACTTGCTCATTTTAAGACGAATGGTACGGTCGACGGTAGATTCGTTTTCAGTCGCGTCATCAGGTGGGGTGAGTCCTAAAAGCATGTGATGGCTCACAACAATTGGTTTTATGTAACCGAGCTCTTCGGCAACTTCACGAGCAAGCATGTTTACTTTGCGTTGATCCATACCAAGCTGGGTAATATTTGCTTCAAGCATAAAAATATCGGCTGCTTGCATAAGTGGATAGAGGATTTGTGATGCAGTTAAGGTGTCAGATTCTCCTCGTCCCATAATTTGAGTAGTTCGCAGGACCCTGGCAAGATTAGTTTTTACGGCAATTTTCATAACCAGATCCCAGTAGCCTTCTTTTTTTACTACATCGCTTGCCCACACAAACTCAACTTTTGTGGTATCTAAACCGGATGCTTTCCACACTTCAATAAAATACTCGCCAACTTTTTGAATTTTGCCAAGATCGCCGCCCATTTTGTGGTTTGCCCATGCGTGCCAATCCGCAACAAGCATTGTAAATTCTACACCTGCATCGATCATTTTGTTGATGTTAACTGCGCGCATAAGACCTTGCGGTAGGTGGATTTTTCCGCTTGGTTCAAAACCGTCATAGGCTACTAATTCCTGATCGGAATTTAGAAGAACTTTCAGTTCTTCCTCGGTCGTTATTTCTTCGCCAACTTGTTTAATAAGTTCCAGCCGTTTGGCAACATCCATTTTATGATTATACAAGACCTACGGCATATGATCTACACGGACCCCTTTGCAAACCCCCGGCTTGCTCCAAAGGAGACCCGTTGGGTCCTGCCGGCAAGGCAGGGGTTTGAATAGGGCGGTGTGAAAGTCTTTGTATTATTAAGGGGCTACCCCGAAATAAAAAGTTATTGGAAATTTCATTGATGTTGTAAACTAACAATATGCATGAAATAATAAAAGAAAGAATAGCCGCTTTTAATCGCGCCTTACATGAAATTCCTGAAGTTAAATATGTAGGTGATCAATTGGGAAAAGTATTATTGCATTATCGAGAAGTGGCTGGTATAGGTAGAGGTCTAGCCGCAGCTCAAATAGGATTACGTAAGGCTGTTTTTGTAACCTTTGTGAATGATACATTGCAAACTTTTATAAACCCAACAGTGGTTGAAAAATCCCCAGAAACTAATTTTGTAATACCACTGAAGCTCTAAATATTTACATGATCATCAAAAGCTCGCGACTGTAAAACTAAACTGCAGTGACCAATTCCCTCAGGTTCGAGCAATTTAGTCTGGAAAAGGTCTCGATTCTCGACTCCTCAATGTATAAAAAATAGCTTGACAATCGACCAATAATTGACTATTATTCGACTAATATGTTTACACCAAAATACAAAATCACAGATCAACTTTTAGCAAATATCACACGAATTAATACTCTTATTAGAGATCTGAATGACCGGCGCTTTCCTAAAGTCGTACTTGTAGAGTTCGAAAAAACTGCTCGTGAAGTCTCAACTTTTGCTTCAACTAGTATTGAAGGAAACCCACTCCCTTTGACCGAAGTGAAAAGAGTACTCAAATCAAAACCAGCGAATATTCGAGATAGCGAAAAAGAGATTATCAACTATAACCACGCCTTGGAAACACTCAATAAGCGTTTGGAGTCCGACCAGTTAGAACTATCACTCGAGCTCATTCTTGAAATTCATAAAACAGTTATTGAAGGACTACTCCCTGCTTTTGAAACAGGTAAACTCAGACAACATCCAGTCGTTGTAAATGATCCGAGGACCGGAAAAGTGGTGTACATACCCCCTGAAATTGAACAGGTAAAAGAACTTATTGAAGACTTGATTCTTTTTGTTAAGAAGAACGATACGGTCATAGATCCTTTGATCCTGGCGGGTATTCTCCACAAACAAATGGTTATTATTCATCCATTTATGGATGGTAATGGGAGAACTACACGTTTAGCAACAAAAGTTTTATTGGCAAAAATGGGCTTAAATACGTTTAATCTATTCAGCTTCGAAAACTATTACAATCAAAATGTCACCAAATATTTCCGGACCGTTGGAGAGTATGGTGATTATAATGATGTGGTAGCTTCAATTGACTTTACAAATTGGCTTGAATATTTTACGGGCGGATTGATTGATGAACTCCTTAGAGTTAATAAACTTCTGCCACATTTCGGTACTACTCCAGATACTAAACTTAAAGATTATCATCTAAAAATCCTCGAATATTGCAAACAAAATGGTTTTATTACTGATCGCAATTACGCAGAACTGACTGATAGAGCTAAAGCAACAAGAACTTTGGACTTTCAAAAACTTCTTGATCTGGAATTGATAGTGCGTAAAGGCAAAGGAAGATCAACATACTACTCCCTGAAAGATTCGGGTTGAGGTTCAAAATAATTTTCGTATCCCGCTCCAAGAACGACTGAAATATAGAGGAAGTTACTGGAAATTTCATTGATGTTATAAACTAACAATATGCATGAAATAATAAAAGAAAGAATAGCCACTTTTAATCGCGCCTTACATGAAATTCCTGAAGTTAAATATGTAGGTGATCCAATATTGAGACAGAAAGCAGAACTTGTCAAAGTTAAGGATGGCACGGTGATAGGTGATCAATTGGGAAAAGTATTATTGCATTATCGAGAAGTGGCTGGTATAGGTAGAGGTCTAGCCGCAGCTCAAATAGGATTACGTAAGGCTGTTTTTGTAACCTTTGTGAATGATACATTGCAAACTTTTATAAACCCAACAGTGGTTGAAAAATCCCCAGAAACTAATTTTTACAAAGAACTGTGTTTAAGTTCTGGAATTATGGCAGCGGATGTAGAACGACCTGAATGGGTGATTATGAGATGGACAGATATTGAAGGAGTAATTCATGAAGAAAAGATTGACGGTTTTCTGGCTCGACTATATCAACATGAAGAGGCTCATTTAAGAGGCATTGTTAACCTTGACGAAGTAGCTCCTCAAGGAATTGAATTTGCAACCTTTGACCCACTAAAGGAACCTTTGAGAAAAACGCGAGACGTTGGTAATATATAGGCATTAGCCGATATTTATGAATAATCGATCAAAATCACTCATTTACGACGTAATTCAAGTTAGTTTTCTTATCTATTTTCTACTCACTGGACCAGTAATTCCATCCTCAGCTATCTTAGCTTTCTTACAAATTGTCGCATTTCTTATCTTGGGCATTGCCGCGTGGGACATGCGAAAAACTAAGTATTACCGCGTACCAGATGTTGGAAAACAAAACGGGTTAGTGAAAACAGGTATATTTTCATACATCAGAAACCCCATGTATCTATCACAACTTGTGTTTTGTGGAGTATTGCTCATAAACTCATTTTCCCTATACCGAGGAATCATCTATATCATATACATTGTGAATTTTCTGTCTAAAATTAACTATGAAGAAAAATTACTATCCACTCATTTTTCTGAGTTTGAGCATTACAAAAAAACAACATGGCGACTGATTCCGTACCTTTATTAAGAGTACACTATGGTTATAGCAAGCCCTACGCTTTGCATAAAAATCAAATCAATTGAAATTAGATTGAATTAATAATTGAAATCACATGGAACAAGATTTTTCACGAAAAATAACGATTGTTGTTAACAAAGACCTCCCGTCGTGGCAGGTTCTTGATGTGGTTGCTCACATCGCCGCTTACTTTGGGAATAAAATTATTGAACCTTTTGATACGGGTGATAATTTTGTAACAAAAGACAAAATTTCAATACCCAGAAATTCCCAGTTTCCAATTATTGCACTCGCTGCAAACTCAGCTGAAGCATTAAAAAATCTCGCGCAAAAGGTTCGAGGTAACGAAGATGTGGAAAGTATGTTTTTTATTAAGGAGATGATTGAGACGACCGATGACAGCGAACTTGAACAATCGGTAGGGGAAGTGAACGAATCTGAACTCACTTACTACGGCATCGGCCTATTTGGCAAAAGTGAAGTTGTGAAAGAACTTACGAAGAGTTTTACGTTGTGGTCGTAGGTCAAACGCTACTGCATTATGTAATTCTTGTGTGGATAACAGCTAAATAGCCCTCTACAAAAGCAAACTAAACATTCGATGTTTAGGAGGTTTACACACATTAACGGAGTGGAGTCGTATTGGTCTTGGACAAAAAGGAGATTAAACAAATTCAATGGAATCTCTAAAAGACATTTTTCTGAATATTTGTTAGAACCAGAATGGAGGTTTAATCACAGAGATAGTATAGAGGTAGATCTCAAGAAATTAATCCGAAAAGCGTAACTTAACTGGGCAAGACCCTAAATAAATCTCTAAATATTTTCTTTTTAAAAGAATGGGTGATTATGCAGT
>CAYZXG010000036.1:0-9728 GCA_964482365.1 uncultured Candidatus Saccharibacteria bacterium
GAGTAGTTTCTTCTTCAGAAAAAATCATCTTTCCTATTTCATCAACCGCTACCTGTTTTTCAATTGACTCTCCTTGAGACTCTCGTGGGGTTGAGGAAAAGTTTTTTTGCCCTTTGATGTTTATCGTACCACGGCTTTTGTCGTAAGAGGATAGTGAGCTCGTTTGGTGCCAAAATGGATTTATATTAATCATTGGACCAACGTATTTCTTTCCTGCCATTCGAGCTTGCCGATATTCGGGAATTTCCCGTGCCAATGGAACTACTCTTGAGATATTTTTGGGCTGAGTAACGTTATCGTTCATCTGTTTGTTGGTCTTTTGTAGAAAGTCGTGTTGGTGGCTCGTCAATTGGAGTCGTTGGTTTCCTAATATGCTCTAACACTTGTTGCTCTTCATTACTAAATTTGTCTGACAAAGTTCGCGTTCCACGCATCTGCAAGTATCTTTCAAGTTCTGATTGAGACCTTTTGCGGGGGTTTCGGGTTTGAGCGTGTGGGTGGTATCTGGGCAACAGGTACGGGGGTGTCTTATCCTCCTTTTTCCAGACCATTTGCGTTGTTGCATACACGGCACCCAAAAAACCTTGAATCCACATGTCAGTACTTCGGCCTTCATAATTTACTACTGCAAATAAAACAGAGACCCCCAAACTCACAAATGCAACGGGGATTTTTACTTGCAGGGGAAGATCAGTGTTAAAAATTAAAAACGAAACAATAGCTCCAATAGCAAGAAAAATGAACTGTTTAGCCGTAAATTTTCCTATTATTCTGCCTTGATAGGTGGTTACGTTTTGTGGTATTTTGTGCAGTTCAGCCATGAGTTCATAATAGCGTACCTAGGCTGAAAACAAAAGAGATGGGAAATATAGGAAGGGAGAAGAGGGAAGGAGAAGATATTAGATATAAGGTAAAGGGTAAAAGGTAATCAGTAATTAGTAATTCGTAAATCGTAATTCGTAATACAGGTAAAAAGGTAAAAGGGGAAAGATAAAAGTTAAAGGGTATGGGAGGGTACCGATCGTAAAATTACCTTATCCCTTTGCGGATCTTCTTAGGGTCATAAGCATGAAAAACCAATCCATAAGTGAGGTTGGGCCGTCGTCTCCGCGTTCTTTTCTGTTTGCCAGTTCGTTCTGCATTCGTTCGCGCAAAAGGGTATTTCCTGCCGTCAAGTTAAAAATGTCTACTGGAAGTTCATAACCTGCGTTTTTGTTTGCATCTTCAACGTCCTTGATACGTTTTTCGATGGTGATTTTATACGCGTCAGTTTGCTCTCGTAACTCATCCATGAGTTGTTGATCCTCATGTATTTCGCCAAGTCGGTTGTTTGCTTGTTCTCTAAGTGCGATCATGCGATCTCGTCCCTCGGTAATTGATGGGGGAACATCGCGTCGTTGTGATTGTATCTCGTCTATGAGTCGGTCGTACTCAAGTTGAATCTGTTGGTATGATTCCATTTGTACCATCGTGGTTTCTTCTTCGAGACTCAACAACTCTTGTTCGCGCGTGACTTGCAAGGTAAAGCGTTCTGTTTTTATGAGCTCACCATGCAGTTGCTCCAGTGACATTTTTTCCAAATTTGCCTCCACTAACTCAAGTTCAGTTCGCAATCCTAAATCAGTATCAATCTCTTTTTGTTCAACCGTTTTCTCGCTTTCGGTTGCTGTGGTAACTTCGGGTGCTGGCTTGTCTTTTTCATTCTGTTGCGGAAGGTTTTCGGTCTTTTCCGTCCGTTTTTCCATTTGAGCTTGTTCGTCCTGTTCGATTTCAGAAGCAACCTCCTCTGGTTTGAGTTCGGCAGCTTGAGAAAGTAAATCAGCGTTTTGTGAGATCTCCATAATTCGATCTGCCTCTGCCTGTTTTTGGGCCGTAAGAGTTTGAGACTCTGCGCTTAACTGTTTGCTCTCTTGAACAAGAGCGGCCTTTTCGTTTTGCTGTGCTTGGTATCCTTCTTGTCCACGATCAAGTGGCGTTTCCATTACGGCGTGCAGCCGATCCGAAATTGCACGTTGCCGAAATGAAATATCTAGCTCGCGTGGAGTTTTTTCTGAAACCAATTTTTGGGCATGTTCGCGCAAATAATGTGAAACGTCAGCGGCAAGCTCTGGGTCAAGATTTCCTTTTTGTACGTGCTCGGCCAAGGTGCCTATGCCTGTAGCATCTTTTTGGTTGGGGTCTTTTGACATGTTAGTTAACACGTCGATTGAGGTTTGTTGTGCTTCGGATGGGGAGATTTTATTCTTGGTTTCTTCGATTGTTTCTGGTTGCGATTCAGGGATTGGTGTAGTTTTTTCTTGAGGTTGGGCTGATGCTGATTCTAACCCTAACTTTCCCTGTGCGATCGCTTTGAGCGTTGTTGTTCCTGCCTTATCTGGCCGGTTGTCAAATTCATCGGCAAAAAAATCAGATACGGCTTCGGCATACGTTTCGGGCTTTGCCCCTTGCCGTGCTTCATTCCCTGCAATACCGCTTTCTATACGGGGTCTTGATAAAGCATTTTCGCCTTTTGTTTGTAATACCATTATTCTTTTTCTAGGTTTTTTGAAAGCGCGAGTGCACCATCAAGGTCATCATTTTTAAGTAAGGTTGATAGCTCTTCTGCTGACCGTTCAGCTTTTTCTTCGTTTTGGTACGACTCAAAAAGTTCTGATATGGGAAGCAGGACATTGTACTTTTCTGAAATGTCCGAAAGTGCCAGTGTTAATTTTTCGGAAGTGTTTGCACCATCTGTTTTGGCTAATATGTCTTTTGCAATTGTCGGCATTTGGTCTGGCGATATCTTTTTCGATTTGACGGCTTTGATAAGTTCCTTTACTGCAAAAAAACGCATGCGTTCTACGTCCGAAGATGAAAGCTGTTGCATGTTCGTATCATATCGCGACCAGTAGTGGGTATCAAGTTGCCTATTTGTCGTAACAAAATCGCCTGTGTGTGGTAAAATCACAAGCATGTCAAAGCGAACATGGCAGCCTAAAAAGCGAAAGCGAATACGAACGAGCGGTTTTATGAAACGTAATGCTACCGCCAATGGACGAAAAACTCTCAAAAACCGAAGAGATAAGGGTAGAACAAGTCTTGCGGTTAGTGCCGGAGGGAAATAGTACGTGCTTTTGTCAAACGAACGACTTACCAAAAGTAATGATATAAACCGTGTTTTGTCTCGCGGTAAAAAAATTCACACGCCTTTTTTTGTTCTCATCTATGATAATTTTTCTCAGGATGCATCGGTATACGCTTTTGTTGCGGGTAAAAAGGTTGGGAATGCAATTAAAAGGAATCGCGCAAAGCGAATTCTGCGAGAAGCAGTGCGAACGTTAGAGCATAAACTGCCGGCTGGTTTTAGGTTTGTGTTTGTTGCGCGCAAGGCGTCGTCAGAATCGACCATGCCAATAGTAAAAAATTCGATTGAGAGTATACGGAGTAGGATAAAATGAATAGGAAATGTTTACGTTCATCTGGGACACCATAATTAAAGCACCTATAACGACCACGCTTATGTGGTTGATTAGTGTAACGGGGAATGCAGGGCTTTCGATCATCTTTCTTACGATTATTATTCAAGTCGTTTTCATTCCGCTTCGCGTTCCATCCATTGAATCCTCGTTTAAGATGCGGAACATGAAGCCAGAACTTGATGAGCTGAAGGAAAAATATAAGGATGACAAGATGGCGCTGGCAAAAGCCCAGATGGATCTTTACAAAAAACACAATATTAATCCGTGGGGCGGAATCATGCCACTGCTATTGTCACTACCTATCATCATCGCGCTTTATCAAGTTATCCAAACAGTTCTTGTTAATGGTGGCGAAAGTATTCCTACAACACTCTTGTGGCTTGATGTTACAAAGTCAGATCCGTTTTTTATTATTCCAATTGTCGTTGCCGTTTCGCAGTTTCTTTCGATGCAACTGTTAGTACCTCCAAAGGTTGATGCTAAAAAGGTAGTTTTGGATGGCGATAAGAAAAAGTCGTCATCACCAGAGGATATGGCGGCTACAATGCAGACCCAAATGAAGTACATGATGCCCGCCTTAAGTGCCTTTATAACCGCAACATTGCCCTCTGGGGTTGGCCTGTATTGGATCACTTCGGTCGTGTTTGCTATAATACAGCAGAAAATCGTAGAAAAGCGATTTATCCAGAAACAAAATAACACAAACCATGGATCTTAAAATGATACAAACACTACAAATGGATGTTGATGAGCTGCTTAAGCTTATGGGCATTGACTACGTTGTTCCCGAAGTTTCGTTCGGCGAATCGCAAACACTTATGGTTGAGCTAAAGCTAAATGAGGGTTCTGAAGACAAAGCGGGAATAATTATCGGCAGTCATGGTGAAACACTTCTTGCGCTAGAATATGCAATTGCGCTCATCGTCAATAAAGGGACTGAGGGCGAGTGGCAACGCGTTGAGTTGGACATTGACGGGTACCGAAAACGAAGAGAGCTGGAGCTTAAAGAACTTGCTTTTAAGATGGCTGACAAGGCCGTTTTTATGAAACAGGATGTACATATGAATGCAATGTCTTCGGCTGATCGAAGGATTGTACACACAATCCTCACCGAATACGCAGGTGTTACTACTGAATCTGATGGTGAAGGGCGCATGCGCCATGTGGTTATTAAACCTCAGGTATAATCATCCTCATATGAATATAGGTGGTTTTGTATCTTCATCTGGTGGACTGTACCGTGCAATTGAGCGAGCTGATCAGTTTGGGTTTACAACAGCCATGGTTTTTATTGGTGCACCGCAGTCATTTAAGATCCCTGATTTAACAAAAGAGCAGGTTGATGATTATAAACGCGCACTAAAAGCATCCCAGCTAACTTCTGTTTTTGCACACGCCTTGTATTTAGCGAATATGGCAAGTCCCGATAGTCGATTATTTCACGGTTCGGTAACAGCTCTGACCAATACGATGATTCAAGCCGAAAAAACATCACTTAACGGCGTGATTTTTCATCTAGGTAGTCATAAAAAAACCACTGCAAAAGAGGGTCTTGATCGTGTGATCAAAGGTATTAAAAAAGTTTTAGAAGGATCTCCCGGAACAACAAAACTTCTTTTAGAAAATGCAGTTAAACAAGGAGATAAAGTTGGCGTTTCGTTTGAGGAGTTGGGGTATGTACTTTCGGCGTTTACCGGTGAAAAACGACTTGGAGTGTGTATTGATACGTGCCATGCGTTTGCATCAGGGACCGATTTTTCGGACGAGGCTGCGTATCATTCGTTTGTCGAAGATGTTGAGAACCATGTTGGTTTTGATACAGTGGAATGTTTCCATTTGAACGATTCAAAAGGTGAGTGTGGTTCACATATTGATCGACACGCAAACATTGGAGAAGGGTTTATTGGCGAAGAGGGGTTTAGGCGAATGTTGTCGGACAAACATTTCTCACACAAACCGTTTATTCTCGAAGTTCCAGGAGTTACGGGTAATGGTCCGTCAGAAAAAGATCGGCAAGCAGTTTTGGATTTAATTTCAACGTAACATGCGTCAAAAAATCGTACACGAAGGTATCCGATTTGTCTTTCCTTTTTTCCTCCTAACCATTTTTTGGCAAACGCGCTTTTCATTTCTGGGAACGTATCACGTGTACGATTATCATATTCCGTACGTGTATTTTTCGACCGTATTAATCCTTATTCTCATTGCGTTAAGCATGTTTATTGATAAACATTGGATTACCAAATCGTGGAAGTGTGACGAAATAATGGTGGTAATGACAGCTTTGTTTTTTGTCGTGGCGGGAGTTGGGATTGTAACGCAAGCGATTGATCAAATTGCAGGGTGGTATCGGTTGATAACTATTATTATTTTTTCGAGATTTGTGTTGTGGCTATGGTTGCATAAAAATATGTACAGTGTTTCGTACATAATGAAATATATTTCACTCGGACTTATTCCACTTGTTGTTCTTGGAGTTGTTCAGGTTCTATTAGGTCATACTCTTGGGATTAAGATAATCGGAGAGTGGAGTTTTTCGGCTTCAAACCTGGGTGTTGCCAACGTTACACTTTTTGGATTCAAAACCTTACGTGCCTATGCAACGTTTCCACACCCCAATGTTTTTGGAGCTGTTATGGCGATTTTTTCATTATATTGGGCAAATCAGTGGATTGAAAGGTCAGATTTTTTTGTTGATAAATGGACTAGGTTTGTACCGTATTTTTTGGGGATATTTTTTGTGGGAATGATTCTTTCGTTCAGTCTCACGGCGTGGATTGCATTTTTTGCCGGCGCAGTTTTTTATGTTCCGCGGATGTGGCAGAAAGGTTCGATGCGGTTTAACGGTGGGTGGTCGGTAATCGTTTTTGTTTTGGGTTACTGTTTGTGAGTGGATTGTCGTATGCGCTTGTTAGGCTTTTTTCTGTTGATGCGCTTTCTCTCACACGCAGAATGGCCTTAAACGATGTTGCGGTTCGTATGTTTTTAGATCATCCGATCTTTGGGGTAGGTCTCAATCAGTCCATACTTTTGGTTTCGTCGTACTGGAACACGGCGTTTTTACCGCAGTTTGTTCAGCCGACTCATAATGCGTGGCTACTTATGCTTTCTGAAGTGGGAATTTTGGGCATGGTTCTCATTGTGGCGACAGGGTATCAAATTATCGTGCGGCGATTTTTAATTCTGCCCACCTTTGTGCGTGCGATGTGGGTTGCCATTTTTGTAATGACGATCTCTGATCATTATCTGGTAACACTTCAGTCGGGACTTTTACTTTTGTTCTTGACCATTGGGATAACGTTACGATACGATGTACGTAGTGAAACCACGTGAAATTATTCTTAAGGTGACTCAGCAGTTTGCAGGGTATGTGTGGTACGGTGCAAGTTACATTCTTATTGTTCCCTATTTGATAGTTAGACTTAGTGAAGGTTTGGATTATCTGATTTTTCAAATCCTTGGGTTTTCGTCTCAAGAAAACTTTTTCTCGTTTGTTCCTTTTACTATTCTTAGTTTGATAGCGTTCGTTGTTATTGCGTTTGGGTTTTTGATTATTTTGGAATCAACGGTTTCAATCGCCACCGAATCAAAGGGGTTTGCCTTTTCTGTCTCACCGCATTATCACGTAAATCCTCAAAAACTTGCAACGGCTGGCTGGTATGCAAGAGTAAGACACCCTATGACGCTCGGGTATCTTATTATCCTTATGGGACTTGGGATATACCTTCAGTCAATTAGTATGATTGTGTGGTTTGTTCCACTTTTTGGTGGATTGTATCTTGAGTATTTGCTGATGGTTGAAGAAAAACAACTTCATCGATGGTTTGGGTCAGCATACGAAGAGTATCAGAAAAAGGTTCCTGCATTAATTCCCCGTATTTTGTAGGGGCGAGGCGTGCCTCGCCCGGGTATTGCGAAATTCTGGCGGGCGGGGCACCCGCCTGCCGGCGAGGCAGGTGCCCCGCCCCTACATGAAACGTGTAACCTTTGCTATACTAAAACTACATGAAAGTCGTGGATTTTTTGCGATCTTACCTTGGAAAATTTTGGCATTTAGTTGTTCGTTTATTTAAAAATATTTGGCGGCTATGTATGGTCGTCCCTGCCGGAATGAGATTACGCATTACATCATTTTTCCGTAGGGGCGGGGTTTTCCCGCCCGGTATTCGTAGGGGCATATTGCATATGCCCGTCCCATTGGGGATTGTCAAATTGTTTGATCTGTTTGTTTCAATGTTTCGTAGGGGCGGCCCCCCGTGGCCGCCCGTTGTTGGTTTTGTAGGGGCATTGCGCGCAATGCCCGTCATGTTTCGTAGGGGCGAGGCACGCCTCGCCCGGTATTTGTCCCCAGTATTTAATCGTTTCGGGCGGGTCACGACCCGCCCCTACAAGATTGTCGGCGCATCAATCGCATCCATTGCCGTTATTGCATTATTTGCCGTGATGTCGAGCCAATCCGCCGAAGCCGCACCGTGGGCTACGGTCATGGACAGCTTTTTAAAGCGAAAACAGTTAACCTTGCAAAATCTTTCCGGTCAAACGTTTGAAGCAAACACAACGTATACGGTAACGATAAACACTAAAGAGTTATACGACGCAGGGGGATTACAAGGTGGATGCGAGGATATCCGTGTGGTGTATCAGCCAAACACTACGACTGCTAAGTCAATAAATTACTATTTTGATCCGGCAAGTGGAACAACGTGTACGACATCTACTGCCACAAAAGTATATTTCCCCTTACAAGCAAATGTGTCTAATGGGTCTTCTACGTCATATTACTACCTGTATTACGACAACGAGAACGCGGTCGATGAATCAAGCGTTTCTGCCTTTGATATAGGCGATAAACAAGCGTTAATGCATTGTGGATTTAGAGGCGACACAACTTGTATCAACGGCGATGGAGCAGAGGCGCCAACAACAGAAAGTGGCGCGGTAAGATATTCAGGGGGAAAGAGTGCGTTGAGTTTTGATGGAAATGATAGTCTTACAATTAATGACTCAGATGAAATAGGATTAGAATCGGTTGATTTTTCTGTTGAAGCATGGGTTTACTTGGAGCCTAATCTTACGGGAAACAATACGATTGTTTGGAAAGGTGACTACGGTTATAAGCGTGGATATCTTATGCGAGTTGTTGTTACGAGTGGGTTGTACTATCTTCAAGGTTGGTTGGGAGATGGTACAAGTAATATATTGGTTACTTCTGGTCAAGCAATGAGTTCGGGGGCCTGGCATCATGTTGCTTATGTTAGAGATGGTACAGCACCATTGAGGCTATATATTGACGGGTTCGAACCATCAAGCTATTCTGCTCAAGGAAATGGTGCAAATGTAAGTTCGAATTGGGAAAAGGCTTTTATTGGAACTGAAGGTAATGCAACTGTTCCAGTACAAAATTTTTATAAAGGCCTCATCGACGAAATTCGAGTTTCCAACACTGTCCGTTACACCTCCAACTTCACCCCTTCCACCTCTCCTTTTGTTCCAGATGAGTACACAAAACTTTTACTCCATTTTGATGAAAATGGGGATGACCCGCGAAATACTGGCAAGGCAATAGACAGCAGTGGTAATGGAAATCATGGAACTATTACTGGCGCTAAGTATGTGGGTGGATTGGTCGGCGTCGATGATCCTGTAGGGGCGAGTCATGACTCGCCCGTGTCTTCGCAATCCTATGCCGGACACAGTGGAATATTTGTTGAGGAGGGAACTGTGAACAAAATCACAAACCCCTCCTTCGAAAACGCGACAGCATACAACACCAATTGGGGCGATCCGTCGGTATTTAAATACGACTCAACGGCAGATACATTTACGCCAGGCATGGCCAAACGCAACAGCGCCGGGCCGTTTGCAAGTGGGGTGATGGTGCATGGAAAGGCGGATGGGAGTGGAGTTCCTGATGGTTTGAGTGTTTCGTCGGGAACCTATATTGGTGATGGCATAAATTCGGGTTTTTATTCAAATTTCGATACAAAACAGGGATCAATTGTGTTTTGGATAACTCCGGAATGGAATGGTAACGATGGCAAACGTCATAACATTTTTAATGGTTATGGGACTCTTGTAGAATCTGCATATAAGGAGACCGATAATTATCTATATTGGCAACATGGGTGGGGTCAAGAAGTCAAGGTTGATGTTTCAAGTTGGGTTGCGGGAGCAACATATTCCGTGTTCATTCATTGGGACAGGAACAATGCAATTCAAGGATCAAATTATATGAGTATAAGTGTTAATGATGCAATTACGTATGGTGGA
>CAYZXG010000037.1:0-9643 GCA_964482365.1 uncultured Candidatus Saccharibacteria bacterium
TGTTTCTTTCTATCTTTATTCCTTATTTGTTTCTTGTTGATTTGGGGATTGTTATCTTGTATCTCCTGTGGCGAAGCCGTCATATGTGGAATCGAAACATTTCTAAGAAGTGGTTATTATATGTACTTCCCGTTATTGTAACCTACGATATTGCAAATATACGAGGTTTTGTGAAAGGGTTTTTTATGAGAAAGGAAGGTAATGTTAAAAGTTAGCGCGGTTCTGATTGCAAAAGATGCTGAACTGTTACGTTTATCGGTTATCACCGTCATAAAGATTACGTAGCCGTAATGCTGTCAAAAGGCAGACCTTGGATTAGTGTCTCGATCTGATTATCTTCCACCTGCTTGGAGTAATAAATCTGGCCCATTTCCTGCTCTTTTTCGGTCGCGATTACCTTCCAGTTGGTTTGGATACTGGCTTTGGTAATTGGTTTCCGGATTTCTTTCTGCTTAACATATGAAACAATTTCATCCAGATTCAACAGATATTTTTCCAAGAGTAAGTAGATATCATAAAAGTCGCGGTAACGCGCTCGATCACTCATAGCCCTGATTTTCTCGGCGCATATCTCTTTGATGTCCATGACGGCCACTGTAAAATCAACACCCCAGACATTATGATAAGTCAGAATTTGAGGCGGTAGTAAAACGTTTTGTAGAAAATCAATTTCTACCTTTAGTGAGTTAGGTTGAATTAGCGGTCCGGTATATTGGAGTTTTTCGATTTTAATGGTGGCTTGGGACAGATAATCCTTTTTGATGCTCAAATAGTCGATGTTGTCAAAGATTTTACGGACATCTTCGATTGGCAACGGTGTTTGATTTGATGAAAAATCCAAGTCCTCGGAAAAACGATACTGGTCCAGGTAACAGTGATGCAGAGCTGTGCCACCTTTGAAAATAAGGGTTTTGCCAGTTGAGGAAGCGGCAATAATCTGCATAACCAGAGCTAAGAAATAGTCTTTCTCGGCAATATGCAAAGGGTACCGCAGACTTTTACGATTGATAATTTCAAGTTGTTGCCTTGTAAGCATTGTGATTATTTGACTGACTGGTATTTATCAAAATATTCATCGTAATAGAGTCGCCATTTGGCATTAAACTTAGTATCTCCAGATAACATCTTGTGAGTACCTTTTAACTTAACTTGATTATAAAGATTGCCAGAATCAATATCTAATAGGTCAAACAGAAAACCAAATGTTTTAACGGTGGTCAAAGACATTTTTTCCAAGTACTCATTCATTTTTTGCATATCCAGTGAGCTTTTATATTGAGTGAGCTTTTCCACCACTAAATCAACGATATATTTACTTTTATGGAATTGAACCATGTCAATTAAGGCTTTTTCGGCAGTGGCCATGCGTACAGTTTTATTGTCAATACTCACCTCTTCCCAGCCAAAGAACCATTTATCAAGCACTTTCACAAAACTATATTCTATCGATTGCAACTGAACTGACTTGTATTGCATCTGAGAAATAGAAATAGTTTTGTTGGTGAGTTGATCAAACATGCCGTGATAGGCCAAAGCTGACTCAAAAGAAACGTAGGAATCTCTAACCAGAAGATGAGCAACTACATAGGGTGTGAGAGACAAAAACCCACGGTTGCTTAAGTCAGAGATGGCGTACAATCCTCGTTTTACACGAATTAGCCAGCCATTGCGAGTAAGTCTAGTTATGACGTTTTTAGCTACTGGTTGCCCCCACACATCCTTCGCCTGGGCATAGATCTGCTCGGAAGTGACAATTTGACCATACTTGACGATTAAATCCTCAAGTAGAGCGCTTTGTTGAGTAGAAAGAATTGTTTGTTTCATATATCGTAAGTAACCGTTTATGGTGACTATCTACTTATAGATTAAACAATTCCGGGGTGGTTGTCAAGAGTAATAGGAGTGTATTGCAGTAAAAAATGATGGTACAGTTAAGTTGAATCACGAAAAACAATATGACTAAAGTTTCAGCCGTACTAATTGCAAAAAATGCTTTTGACACACTTGCGCGAACGCTTGAATCAGTTGCGTGGTGTGATCAGATTGTTGTTGTCGTTGATGGTTCATCTTCTGATCAAACGGAAGAAATTGCCCGTACATTTACTTCGGATGTCTACGTTCAAGATTGGCTTGGGTACGGAAAACAAAAAAACGTTGCAATTCGTAAAGCGCGCAATGAATGGATTTTAAGTCTCGATGCCGATGAGGTTGTTACTCCTGAACTTGCCAAAGAAATATCGACCGTAGTTTCACATTCTAATGTGGATGGTTATTCGATTCGATTTGAAACGTATATTGGTGAAAAATTGTTTCGCTATGGGGGACTTCAGAACGATTGGCATACAAGGCTTTTTAGAAAGGACAAAGGGCAGTTTGGAGGGGTGGTTCATGAAGTTGTTGAGGTTACAAACGAACAAAAACTTCAGGGAGTTATCATACATTACTCATATAAGGATTTTGATCACCTTATGGAGAAGATTCTTACATACTCAAAACTCGAAGCAGAAGTTTTTGTAAAAGAGGGCAAGGTACTAACTCTAAAAGAACGATTACGACCGGTTCTACGTTTTGTGAATGTGTATTTCCGAAAGCTTGGATTTCTTGATGGATGGGTTGGGTTTCGCCATGCATACTATTTAGGGTATTATGTGTGGAATAGAAATCAACAAATTGCCAAACTAACATGAAAATCGGACACGTTGCAACAGAGTACAAACCAATAACAGGAGGTGCACAAACATATCTTGCTAATTTATACGAGATTTTTAAGACTGAAGGTCACGAGCAACGAGTGTATCAGTTTGACGATAACGTAGATGATCCTGAACTTAAGCTTGTTCCTCATGCTCCTAAATGGTTAAAAGGTGGTAGGGCCCTTGATTTATGGTGGTTTAATTTATTGCTTCCCCTGAAAGTTAATAGTTTAAAAGAAGAAGATGCTCTTATCTGCCATTATGCCTTTCATTCACTGCCCTTATTTTGGAAAAAGAACGTAATCGTTTTATCGCACGGTTGTGAGTGGGATATTCCCGCGACATCATTGTCTCAAAGATTAAAGATACGAATTGCGAAGTGGTCGTTTAAGCATTTTACATATTTGGTTGCCAACGATACCAATTATTTTAGACAACTTGGGGTTACTATCAAACCAAAAGAACACATGTTTGAAGAAGTTCTGCCAGGTAAATGGTTTATACCAAATTGTGTTGATACTACTGTGTTTACGAATATTAAACCTGCAACTGATTTTCCCGAACATGCAATTGTAGTCCCTCGTAATATTTCACATGCCAGGGGTATTCATCTTTCAATAGAGGGTTTTGCCACATTTAAGGAAAGATTCCCCGAAACAACACTTGTTGTTGTTGGTGGTGGTGGAGACGCGGAGTATAAAAATTACCTTAAATCCTTAATTCAAAAACATAATCTTAATGGTGCAGTCGTTTTTAAAGGGAGTATTCCATGGGCAAAAATGCCCTCTGTTTATAACGCTTGTGAAATGACAGTTGTTCCAACTCTTCAACGAGAGGGTACCTCACTTTCTGCTCTTGAGAGTATGGCGTGTGGTACAGCAACGGTTTCTACTAATGCGCAAGGACTTGCCGATTTACCAACTGCACAATCAGAAACGACAGCCGATGATCTTGCACGGGTGATGATTGAAACGTACCAAACAAGGGATGTAGTTGGAAAAACTCAACAGCAAGAGGTTCGAACTAACTATAATCTTGATAAATGGAGGCAAGCATGGCTAACGGTGATTAATTCAATACGTCATGTTTTCTAGTATCCGTTTACCAAAAATTAGGAAAATATTTCAGCGACCCTTTAATGGAATATATGTGCAAAATTGGATTTTTGAACACTTAATATTTCTATACATCGCATTCATTCTTCTTTTTCCTAAGATACCTGTTTATTTTATTTCAACTGTTGCAACCCCGATTCGAATTGATGATCTGGTGACTGTAGGGTTATTTTTGGTAACGGTAACATTGGGTTTGTACTTAAAAAGAGATTTGAGACCAAAGTATCATAGAATACTTGGTATTGTTGGTTTTTTTGTTTTGTCTCTCGTATTTTCAACAACGTTGGGTTCGCTCATGGGTACGATTAATCCTCTTACAGGATTTGGGTTTGTATTCAGGTGGATTGAATATTTGATTCCTTTATATGTGGGGCTTGTAACTATAACTTCTACTACTCAGGCTAGACGTTTGATTTATTGGCTGATTATCTTGGTTTTTCCCATAGCGTTGTATACATTTTTGCAACTATTTGGTGTTGTAGGTGGCTATGGTGGAGGGTTTTATTCATATGAGTATGTCAAAGTAAATGATCGGGTATTTGCTGCATTTTCTGGTCCGTATGAAATTGGTGCCTACTATGTTTTGATGTTGTCGATGGCTGCAACAATCTTTTCAATATTAAAAAATGGCGTGATTAAATTGCTATGTTTTTGTGTTTTTGTGTTTGGACTGATATCTCTATCATATGTAAATGCTAGAATACCTTTGGCAGCGTTAATGGTATCGATTGTCGCGACCGCATTTCTTACCAAAAAATGGAAAGTGAGTGTGATATTGTTATCTTTTGTTGTCGTAATACCTTTACTTATTTCTCCACTAATGCTCTATAGGAGTAATCAGCTAATAGGAGAGCTGAATACTAAATATTTATCGTCTCTACCGTATTTTGAGGGCAAGGAATTTCAAGATGGTCTATCCCAGTATATTGATAATTCTGCTGAAAGGGCTCGTCTATTCAAGCAATTTACGACAGAGCATGATACTAGTATTTTCTTTTTAGTCGAGAAAGATAAAGGAGGGAATAAGATAGATACTCCGTCCAATTTACCGACTCTTGGAAAGGGACAGGTACCTACGGGAATGCCATCGCAGACACCATCCCGCTTACCAACACAAACTCCGAGAGGTGTGATATTACCTTCCCAGCTTCCAACCCAAACACCACCAAGGAATGGTTTACCTACGCAGCTACCAACGCAAGTACCAACCCAAACGCCAAAAGTTCAAGTAAATGTGGAGAAGATGTTTGCTCATACCGATGCCTCTCTTTCTTTTAGGTTAAAAACCGTGTGGCCATTAGCTATAAATGCATGGCTTGCTAATCCTCTTTTGGGCGGTGGGTTTTCAGTTGTTGGGGTTGGGGTGGATAGCGAATACTTGACACTATTAGCTGAGTTGGGAGTTTTAGGTATTTTAGTATTCATCTACCTACTGTGGAGCATACTTAGGAATATTAAGACTGCAAGTGATCAAACCTCTAGTATCAATATTAGGGTGATTCTCATAGGTATGTTCTCTGGAATAATTGGTCTTATTATTGAAGGTTTTTTTGTGGATGCGTTTAGAGCATCAAAAATTGCATACCTGTTCTGGTTACTCGTTGCAGTTGTTATTATATTGTCAAAATCTGAGGAAAGCGCGGATCATTAAAGATTCAAAACCATTTTGTCCTACTATTGTTTAGTTAATCATATGGCATGAACAAGAATATAAAAAATATACTTTCATTGGGGGTCGAGGAGCTCATAAAGAGACTTTCGAGTATTATTCTTTTTTCTTATATCGCAAAACAGCTAGGTCCCGAATCCTTGGGTATGTTTTCTTTCGCGTCAGCATATGTTGTGTACATACTTCTTATACAAGATTTTGGCTTATCGAAATTTGCAGTGAGAGAAGTAGCATTATTTCCTGAAAAAGCAAAAGAGTTTGTATCTCATCTCATTGGTATTCGAACTGTGATTGCAGTAGTTGTTACAGCATGTGGTACAGCTTTATTGTGGTTACTTCCAATTTCACCAGAGGTTAGGTGGTTAACTTTGAGTATTTCTGTGGGTTCGATCGCGTATGCATGGAATACAAGTTACGTGTATTTAGCGTACGAAAAAATGTTTTTACATATGCTAGTGGAAGGTTCAATTGCAGTTTTATTTATGCTCGGGGGTATTGGCGTAATTGGTTATGGTTTGGGTTTTTCGGATTTTGGTCTTGTTAGACTAATATCATACCTTTTCGGTGTGATTTTAAGTTTGTTTTTGTTAGTAAGATTAGTCGGGAATTTCCATATTTCAGTAAGAAAAGATGTTGCGAGAAGGTTAACAAAGGCAGGAATACCTTTTTTGTATGCAACGATAGCGATACAGATTTATTATTCGATGGATACGATTTTGCTACAGGTTTTTAAGTCTTCCGTTGATGTGGGCAATTACTCTGCAATGTATAAAATCGTACTTTTGGTTATAGGATTCACCGCAATCTTTCAGACATGGGTGTATCCAGCGATATCTCGTTTTGTGAAAAGTGGATCAACGGAGTTGGTAACATTCTTTTTCAAATCATCAAGCCAGTTATTGCTATTTGCAGGAGTTTTTTTTACTGCTTTTATAATTGGATTCAGAAAAGAACTTGTTTTATTACTGTACAGCAATGTCTTTATTACTCAAGAAAATATGGTTGTTCTTTGTATCTTGTCTATTTCAGTAATGTTGGTTTATATGCATTCCAACGTCGGCATACTAATGCTGGCTACAAAAATGGAGAAACTTTACGGTAAAATAACGGTGTTTGCTGCATTAATGAATACGATACTAAATTTAATTTTGATTCCTCAAATTGGTATTCTAGGAGCAGCGATTTCAACAGTTTCTACCGAGATTTGTTTAACGATTATTATGTACGTTGTTGTTGGTAAACAGTTTGTATATAAACCCTATCTTGACAAAAATCTTATGCGCCAAGGTTTGGTGCATATTTTGGCATACTCTCTGTTGTTTTTCTTCTGGCAATGGGTTGGTGTATCTTTGATATACCGTTTTGTGACCTTTTTGTTTGTGAGCTTATTAATCGTAATTGCTTTTGAGTATTATAAATTAACAGAATTTATGGCTAACAGTAAAAGGGTTCTTTCAAAATGATATAATTTCACAATGTCAACGTACCAAACACCTTCCGAGATTAAGGAGATTTATACCAAAAAAAATATTGTCTCGGAGTACGATGCTTTGAGATTTGAAGCTCCTTTACCACGAATGGTCCATCAAGCCGAGGTTGAAGAAGTGAACAAGTATTGCCAAAATAAGGGCTTAGTAGATAGTGTTTTGGAGTTAGCGGTAGGAACTGGTCGTGTATCAAAAAATGTTAAAAATATTCGCCGTGGTGTAGCGTTTGATAACAGTGAAGAGATGCTCAGGTATTCAGGCCAGATTCTAGATCCTTCAGTTTGGAAAATGATGAAGGGTGATGCTTTTAATTTGCCATTTGAGTCTAATTTTGACTTAGTTTATAGTTTTCGGTTCATAAGACATTTTAACGTTGGGGAACGACAATTACTTTATAAACAAATACTAAAATCTTTGAAGCCCAAAGGGGCATTTATTTTTGAAGCCTTAAATCTCCGTGCACCAGTTAGTGTTAAAGAGAGGTTTGGCATAGGGAAAGCCAATATTGTTGATAAGCCAATCTATGATGAGTTGTGGGAACGAGAGTCTTTATTGAAGGAGTTAGATTCTGCAGGATTTACAAATACTGTTCTTGTTCCAGTTTATCGGTCAAGTGTGGTGAGGTATTTAGATCGTATTTTTTCGTTAACAAAGTTTAACCATTTAGCAAAAAAGAACAAAATATTAGGATCAATTATTGTGACCTTGTATAGTAATATCGAGACTGTTTCGAGTGATAAAGGGAACTGTTTTGAGTGGGTAGTTATATGTCAAAAATCAGGTTAAAAGTAGCTTATTATACCCCTAAAACGGACTCATTGAGTCTAATGTCTGATGGTATAAGTAAGGATGTTGCACTTCTTTTTGATCATACAAATAAGGCGTATTTGAATCGAACGACTCTCTTTCCGAATTGCGCTCCTAAGGGCATATTTCCCCGAATTGTAGGCGTCTTTTATAGGGTATGGTTTATAGCCAAGTTTTACCTACTAGATCAACTTGTAGATTTGCATTTCATTTCTTCCCCCCGCCCCATTAATTTACTTGGATTATCCCTTATTCGAAAGCCAATAGTATTCTCTAGCCCCACAAAGTTTTTGGGTTTTGAAACTAGTAATGAGTTCAACGATTTTGTGACAAGAGAACAAAAGTATCGTGCGTACATTGTTGTTGATGATGAGGATGCATCAATAATCAATAATCAAGGGAAGACTTTTGCCAAGGTGATTATTCCATCTGTAGAGCATTCAAAGAAAACACTACAATCAATTGTTGAACCTCCACAGGATGAAGTGCGATTTATATTTGCTAGCTCTCCCTGGTCTTTTGAGCAGTTCGAGACTAAAGGTTTGGCGAGTATGTTCAGAACTATGTCAACGAACCCTAAGGTTAGTTTATTCCTTTTATGGAGAGGACTTTTCAGGTCAGAGTTGGATCAATATATACGAGATTACAAGGTTGAATCACAGGTTACGGTCATTGATGAAATAGTTGATATCGATGAATATTACAACATGGTCCATGGTGCCATAGCTATCTTTAGTAGTATGAAGAACAACAAGGCCTATCCTAACTCAATATTTGATTCAATAATAAGAGGGAAACCAGTTATTGTTAGTAGCAATATGCCTATTTCGGGTATTATTGCAAAGTACAAAGCTGGCATTGTTCTAAAACTGGGGCAAGATGACTTATCGGATGTTATTAAGGAGTATGTTGCAAAGTATGAAATACTGTCCAAAGGAGCCGTTGCATTATCTGAGTATTTATCACCGGAGAGATACGTGCAGGAGTATGAGAAGTTTTTGGATAAAACAGTTTGAGGTCTCCCAAAAGGCTTGCAGTTGAGATTTTATTTATATCGTGTGGAAGCAAAAATTTATTGGGGTGGCGCTTTCCAGTAAGGGATTCACTTAATATTTACAGAATATTTTGTTTGGGTCTTGACTAGCAGAAATGACATTATAGGACAATCTTTTCGAGCGACTTTTCCAAGTCATTCCTATTGTTAAATCTCCACTCTGATTCTAACAGATATCGTCCAAACTGTTTTTTGGGTATCCCGTTAAACTTTGCCAATCTGCGTTTTGTCCACGACCAAAATGACTCTATCCCGTTTATATGTGCTTCTCCATTCACAAACTCATCTTCGGAATGCTTCACTTTCTTGTGATTGTATCCATAGACTGCCAATGCATCATAACTACTCCATCCATCTGTGTAGATATCTGACCCTGATTGTACTACCCTACGAATGATTGGCATCATTTGTTCCTGTGTCGCCCTCGAAATGATCTGCGTAAATACTTTCCCTTCCCTCCTTAGTAACCCCAAAACCAATATCTTCCTACCTGCCCCACGTCCTCTTTTACCTCTCACCCTCTTTGCTCCAAAATAACTCTCGTCAACTTCAATACCATTTCCAACTGCATATTTTAAACGATCTTTTATAGCATCCTCTATTATGTGATCTCGAAATTGATTGTAGTATCGATTAACCGTATTGCGATTTACCTGCACAATTTTTGTAGTCTGTGTTGCCGTACAATCGGCTGCAAAACATCGTACTATGAGACTTGCTTTTCCCTTGTTTATTCTTAATTGTATTTTATGACCGTTTTTTGGTTTCATGACTAGATTTTACGACTTCTTTATCGCTCTTATCTAGTCAAGACCCTT
>CAYZXG010000038.1:0-9595 GCA_964482365.1 uncultured Candidatus Saccharibacteria bacterium
TACCTCTTGACCTTGTGGAATAGGCTCTCTATACTAGTCTAAGCATGGCTTCGCGCGTACTGCTCAGACTAATTGAAGAGGCGATAGTGCCTGCGATCATAATTTTCGTTGCAAAATTATTCGCGGTTGTTTTTTTGATACAGTGGCTTGGAGCACAATGGCAGTTTAATACGCTTTCGGCCTTCCCGAGTGTTTCCTTTTCGGACGGGGCAACGCTACTGTTTGTTGATTCTTATTCAAATCTTTTCATGTATATCGTTGCAGTTATGGGACTTGCCTGGGTTTTAACAAAAGCACATCATTTTCACGACACACATATTTCCCCGCGGTTTGTATTGCAGCTTTTATCGTGGAATTTGACCGGAATTATCTCTACGAGCAATGACCTTTTCCATGAAGGTGTTGTGTGGTTTTCGTATGTATGGCTCACAACGTTATTTATTGGACTGCACGTGTTAACGGGAACAACATTTATGTGGGTATTTATTGTGGCAATGCTCGTAAGTATTGTGATGACGTGGTTTTTGGTTTCTGACATTGAACGGGAGGTGGCGGCGTGAAACAAATTGTAAATATCTCCCTCATGTTTGCTTTTTCATTAATGATGATTGGACCATTTTTAGGTAGTCAATTTGTGCTTGATGAAAGCGCGCAGTTTGGAAACGTTGCCGGACTTCGCACCGTTACATCGGCAGATGTGCAAATATTACCGAACTTGCAAAATTTTGATTTGTATGTGAGTTTTGATCCACAAGGTTTAGAAAAAGGCGTGTTTGATGACACCGTCAGTCTTTCAATTTTTCAGCGCCAAAAAGCATCGTACAGCGGTCTATATAGCATCTATAATACTTCCTCAGATAAATCACTTGAGGTGAACCTTGAACTTTCGGATGTAATGGATATAAAGCAGGGTAGTTTTGCAATGGTCGCGCTTGCGCTTCGAACCGGGAATGCCGTGTCTTTGTCTGCCGACGCACAACAAGGTGATACCGTTATAACGATTGATCCAGTTCACATGATCGTAAAAGATTCGGACGTTTTGATTGGTCAAGACAAAGTAAGGGTTGTTGCAGTTTCTACCGAAGGAAGGCTTGTAGTTACGCCTCTTTCAAAAGATTATGCAAAAGGAACTGAGGTTGTGTATTCTCCGATTATGGTTTCCGATACAAAAATTGTGATTCCGACAACGAGTTCTGTGATGATTGCTCCAGGAGAAAGTGTTTTTGTCGATGCGTTTGTGTGGGGAGTGGACAGTTTGGTAAAACAGGATCAGTTTGTTACGGTGCCACTTTCGATTACAGTTAAGGAAGTTACCCCATAATCTACTGATCTACATCTGTGCGGCAGTGACAACGTCAAATCGTGTTGTCCAAATAGCGTCTGTTCCGGGAGATCGTAAGTTGAACACGAATTTAAAACGACTTGCTGCAACATTTATTGTTTTGCCATTATCAAAATAAACCCGTACCGTTTTTGTTTGCGCGGTATTTGCGCCGGGGTTGTCGTTTTCGTCAAGAATCTCAAGTGCTGTTAGGTCTGTGACTGAGGTGAGTTCATTTTCGTTCAGCTGCGCAACAACTTCAGCCGCGGTAAGCACGTTTATTTGTGAATCATATGAGGTGGGTAATAATGCGGTATTTATTAGATCGGTCACCTCATCGACCGAAAGCCATGGTTTGTTTCCCCATGCTTTGTGATACCAGGGAGAATCTCCATGTGCTGGTCCATCGTACGCGTTTCCTTGTGCGTCGGTATCTACAACGCGTTGTGTATATGAACGATAGCCGCCCCACACCTCTTGCGCATTGAGAGTGAACCCTCCTGCAGTTGATGCATAGTACGCGGTAATAGGTGAACCATTTAAAAGAATCACTTGCCCTTTTGTTTCTTCAACTGCTTGTTTCCAGTATTGTCCACATGCTCCTGCTACTTTTGATGAGCCAACGTACACTTGACACGCTTGGGTTGTGCAAATCGGTTGAGCGCCATTATTGGTATAAGCAAGAGCATAGGTGCGTGCAGCGATTGCCTGTGCTTTTAATGCCTCAAGACCACCTCTATCGGGAGATCCCCAACACGAAGGCATCTCTCCGATGCCTAAAAGATAGTCTTCCTCAAACGCAATTGATGAATCCCCTTGGGCGGTGGTAATTGTTATTGAGTTGGGGGTAGTAATTGTTTCAAGCGTTGTTCCCGCGTAATACGTACGTAGAATTTCTGCTACCGATTGTCCTGCTTGTGCGCGTCCAAACGCCCCGTATTGATTCATTCCTACGCGATGCGGATATCCATATGTCCAAAATGAGAAGTACACGGTTCCGTCTTTTGGAGGAGATTGTTCAATAAGCGCTGGGTTAAGCTCTGTGTTTCCAACCGTTGTTGAGGCGAGGGCAGCGGCAGCTTTTGCGGCAAGGATCTGTTGTTGTTGAGTCGTTAAGCTTGAAATCTGTTGGTCGATTCCTGCAAGAGATTGGCTTAAATTTTGCAATTGACTTTGCGCTGAAGTTAGCGAGTTTTGGGTTTGTGAGATTGTTGAAACTAAACTTTTTTGCCTTGTGGTAAGGTCTGAAATTTCGGTTTCAAGTTCCGCTTTAATTTTTACCAAAAGGTTTTTTATCTCAGTTGCCGTTTGTTGTTGCTCTGATAGCCCAACTAATTCGTCTTTTGTGCGGGTAAGAATTGCCTGTTTATAAACGAGCGATTGAGTTTCGTTTGTTTCAATATTCCTAAAGATCAAAGGGGAAATGGTTGCCGCGGAGATCATGTACATCGTGCGCACCGACTCGCGCAAATTATTTTGTTGTTTTGATATCGTCAACTCGATTTTTAAAATATCTTGTTCGGTTTGGGTAAGCTGCTCTGCCTTTGTTGTAAGGGCTTTTTTGGTTACCGAGAGTTGGGAATTTGTAGTTGAGTAGTTGTTCTGAAGATCATTAAGCGAAGCTTCGTAGTTACTTTTTAGCGATGCAAGGCGCGCCAGTTCACTTTGAGTTTTTTCTTTTTCATTTTGGGCGTTTTCAAGTTGTTGGGTTGTTTGATTAAGTTGTTGTTCAAGGTCAGTTAGGTCATCGGCACCTACGGTTTGCCAGGCAAATGAAATCATTACAACAAAACAAACAGCGAGTATTTTTTTCACCTATACATAATAACAAGGAGTAAGACATGAAGATAGACAGGGGTTGTGGAGATAATGTTCATGTCCGTTATAATAGGGACACAGTGGCACATAAAATCTTAATCACAACCGCCATAGATTATGTAAACGATGTCATACATATTGGTCATGCGTACCAAAAAATTGTGGCGGATTCACTTGCGAGGTACTATCGACTGTTTCCCGAAAACGAAGTGTTTTTCCTTACTGGAACGGATGAACATGGCAGCAAAACCGAAGAAGAGTCAAAAAAATTGGGAGTTGAACCACAAGCACTTGTTGATGATATTAGCGCAAAAGACAGAGCACAAATTGATAGTCTCAACATTTCGTATGATCGGTTTATCCGCACAACAGATCCTGATCATCGAAAGGTCGTCACGGATTTTTATAACCGTTCGTTAGCGGCTGGAGATATCTATAAGGGAAGTTACACAGGTCTCTACTGCGTTGGATGCGAAGAGTTTTTAAAAGAAAAAGATTTAGTTAATGGAAAATGTCCGCATCATCCTTCAAAAGAGATCACTACACTCACTGAGGAAAATTATTTTTTCAAATGGTCAGCTTACACAGATCTTTTAAAAACGTACATGCTTTCGCATCCGGAATTTGTCCAGCATGAGGCACGAAAAAACGAGATGCTTTCATTCATTGAGCAGGGGATTGATGACATTCCTATATCGCGCACAACGGTAAGTTTTGGCATTCCCGTCCCCAATGATCCAAGGCACGTGTTATATGTTTGGTTTGATGCACTGATTAATTACGTAACTGGTGCACCTTCGTTTTGGGAGAGTGACGATACAACGATCATTCATCTTGTTGGAAAAGATAATGTTAGGTGGCATGCACTGTTATGGCCAGCGATGCTTATGTCGGCGGGATATCGAATGCCAAGCATTGTGTACGGTCACGATTTTTTCACTCTTAACGGACAAAAAATTAGTAAGAGTCTTGGTAATGTCATTCGTCCAACGGATTTAGTTGCGCAGTTTGGAACGGATGCGGTTCGTTATTATTTTTTGAGATATGGACCCCTGCGGGATGATGTTGATGTAACGATTCCTGAAATTTCGCGTGTGTATACTGCTGATTTATCACATGGGCTAGGAAATCTTGTATCTCGTGTTGCAAAGATGGCGGAAAAAGAAGATCTTGAGTTTGATAGTGGTGTTCCTGATATTGGTGATGTCGAAGGGTTTAGTGAGTTTGATGGATATATTACGTCGTTTCGGTTGGATCTTGCACTGGAATTTGTATGGAAAAAAATTCAAACACTCGATCGTTACGTTGATCACAATCGCGTGTGGGAGCAAAGTAAGGACGATAAAAAACAAAGTCTTACCTATCTTGTAAAGGGGATTCGTGAGATTACCGTGTGTCTTGTGCCGTTTCTTCCCGAAACTGCGGCAAAAATCGCCGCGCAATATAATGGATCAAAAGTTACTTCTCGCGAAGGAATGTTTCCGCGGATCTCCTAATGCAATGATCGATACACACTCGCATCTCTATTTTGATTCTTACGATGAAGACCGATTAGAAGTCATGGCAAGAAACATGGCTTTGTTAGACGCTGTGATTACCGTTGGAGTCGATGAGAGCACATCACAAAAAGCAATCACGCTCTCTGAGAAATATCCAAACATGTATGCTGCGGTCGGTCTTCACCCAGAAGAAATTGCTTTTCCAACGGATGTGTTGTGGGTTGAGCGTAGTGTATCACATAAAAAAGTGGTGGCAATTGGTGAGATTGGACTTGATTATTCAAAGCTTTCGTCTGAGCATGATGTAGAAAGTACGGTCACAAACCAAAAAAATGCGTTTCGTGCTCAACTAGAGATCGCACTGCGAACAAATCTTCCCGTGGTTATTCATTCTCGTGATGCTTTTGACGATACGTTGGAAATACTTACTGCCTACAAAGGATCTCTTCGAGGTGTTTGGCATTCGTTCACGGGTGATGTGGAGTCAATGCAAAAGGTAATACGTATCGGTTTTATGATCGGAATTAATGGGATTGTTACGTATACTTCTGCACAACCGTTGCAGGATGCGGTTTCACGTGTTGAGTTGTCACATCTTGTTCTTGAAACCGACGCTCCGTTTTTACCTCCAGTGCCACATCGGGGCGAGCGTAATGAGCCATACATGGTAACATTGGTTGCAGAGAAGGTTGCGAGCCTTCGCAAAGATACGGTTGAGAACGTCATTGCTCAAACTGATAAAAACGCACAAAAATTATTTTTGGAAAGGGTTTTGTAACGAATGAAAAGTTCTTATGTTTAAGAATCGAACCGTTGTTGTTCATACCATAGTTTCGTTACTTATTAGTCAAATATCTTTTTGGCTTATTTTTCTACATCGTACGCAGTTGCCACCAACAATACCCCTGTGGTTTATGCAAAAAGAATCGGTGGATGTGCTTTCCGATGTAACCTATATTTGGCTTTTGCCGGGTCTAAGCGTGTTGTTTTTAGCGCTATATTTGTTAATCACCGCGCTTATTCATCGTCACCAACCATATATTGTAGGCATAACCATGGCGGCGAGTACGTGTGGCTCGTTGTTTTTGCTTATCGCAACGCTAAATATTCTCAGTAAAGTATTGGGTTGGGGATAAAAGTGAATATTGGATTCTGTTACAATACGACAGTTATAGTTAACTTGAAAAAATCGAAAGCTGAGAGATTACGCATTACATTATGTTTGAACGAGCAATAAAGTTACTACGAAATGCATGGGAAACGCCTGATTTGAGGCGTAAAATACTGTTCTCTGTGCTGATTCTTACCATTTATCGTGTGTTGGCACATGTTCCTTTGCCGTCAATTAATCTTGATGCAATGCGTCAGCTGTTTCAGCAATCACAGTTTTTGGGACTTCTGAATATTTTTTCGGGAGGAGCGCTCTCTAACGCTTCGATTATTGCATTGGGTCTAAACCCATACATTACGTCTTCGATTATCTTCCAACTTGCCGGAATGGTTGTTCCGCAGTTAAGCGCGCTACAAAAAGAAGGTGAGCAAGGACAACGTAAGATTAACCAATACACACGATTGTTGGCAGTTCCTCTTGCAGTAGTACAATCACTTTCGGTTTATTTTATTTTAAGACAGCCGTTGGGGTCTGGTCTTGATCCTATTGTTCCGTCCTTGCAGCCCTTACCGCTTATTGTTTTGATTCTTTCGTTAGCTGCAGGTTCAATTTTACTTATGTGGTTAGGAGAACTTCTTACGGAATACGGAATTGGAAATGGAATCTCAATTCTAATTAGCGTTGGGATTATCTCTGGAATTCCTAAAACCGTTTCTCAATTGGCTGGAGCTCAAACAGGCGATAATCTTACTGATGTATTGGTTTTTCTTGTCATCGCACTTTTGGTCATAGCGGGAATTGTATTTATGAACGAAGCAACACGCCAGATTCCTGTTCAGTATGCCCGAAGATACAAAGGGCAAAACACAGCGGCTGTTGGTCAAACCACGTACATTCCGTTGCGATTAAACCAAGCGGGAGTTATTCCCATTATATTTGCCGTTTCACTCATGCTTATTCCTGGTACTGTTGCGAATTTTGCATTAGGATTATCAAATCCTCAGATTGTCTCAATTGCACAAACGATCTCTGTGTGGTTTAGTCCAACGAGTATTTCGTATGCGGTTATGTACTTTTTACTGGTAGTTGCATTTACGTTTTTCTATACGGCTGTTACCTTTAATCCTGAACGGATTGCTGAAAACCTGCAAAAGCAAGGTGGCTTTATTCCCGGTGTAAGACCAGGTGCTGCAACCATTGAATATCTCAATCGACTTTTGACTCGAATTACTGTTCCGGGGTCGTTGTTTCTTGGAGCGATCGCGGTCATGCCCATTCTTGTTCAGTTTGCGTTTCCATCTCTCGGGTCAGTGGTGAGTTTAGGAGGAACGAGCATTCTCATTGTTGTTGCGGTGACTGTTGAGACGGTGCGCACGATGGAGTCAATGATGGTCATGCGAGGATACGACAAGTTCGCGTCCTGATGCATAAACAAAAACTATCGTTATGAATATTATACTTGTTATGGGGCCACAGGGTTCTGGTAAATCTACGCAAGCGCGTTTACTCTCGGAATATCTTGGCATGCAATTTATGTCCGTAGGGGAGCTTCTTCGCTCATATGCAAAAGACAATTTTGGGCCGATTGTAGATCAACTCCGAAAGACCATGAATCAAGGAGAGCTTGTTGACCATGATGTTACCCAAATGGTGATTTCGCTTTTTTTACTTGAGCATCCAACAGAGATAGGATACGTGGTCGATGGTTATCCGCGTTCTGTTGAAGACTATCGAGAAATTGAAAAATTGTTTAACAAAACAGTTGATCTGTGCTTAGTTCTTACGCTCGACGATACGGTAATTTGGGAGCGAATTGCAAAGCGTCAACTCACTGAGCATAGAAAAGATGAGACTAAAGATGCAGTTGAGCGGCGCCTTCATATTTACCGAACACGAACCCAAAAAGCAGTCGAGGCGTTACAAAAAGATGGAGTACCGGTTGTGTTTGTTGATGGGTCTGGCTCAATTGATGAAATACAATCGATGCTTCAAGAAAAGTCAACATCCTATGTCAAGATATCCAATTAAAACTAACGACGAGATTTTGCTCATGCGCGAAAGCGGGAAAGTCGCCGCACGTATTTTGTCAGAGCTCCTACGCGAAGCAAAAGAGGGTGTTACTACCAAATCCCTTAATGATTTAGCCGAAAAGAGAATAGTAGAAGAAGGCGTTGTGGCTTCGTTCAAAGGGTTTGATGGTTATCCGTTTTCAATTATAACCTGTATTGACGACGAGGTTGTACATGCGATGCCGTCTGATCGAGTATTACAAAAGGGCGAACTTTTAACTATTGATTTTGGAATTTACAAAAATGGATTTCACTCTGACATGGCAAAGACCGTTGAAATTGGTTCTAACGTTCAAGAAAACTTTCTTTCTGTTGGTAAAGATGCGCTGAGTAAAGGAATTGCGTCTTGTAAGATTGGGGGGTTTATCGGAGATATCAGTAGCTCAATTCAGCAAACCGTTGAATTCTCGGGGTGTAACGTTGTTCGCGCGTTTGTAGGACATGGAGTGGGCCGTGACCTTCACGAAGATCCGCAAATTCCCGGTGTAGGCTGGCCCCGCATGGGAGTGCCATTAAAAGAGGGTATGGTTCTTGCGGTTGAGGTTATGTATACACAGGGTGAATGGGATGTTGAAATTGCAGAAGATGGGTGGACAGCCGTAACGGTTGATGGATCACTTTCAGGGATGTTTGAACATACCGTTGCCATAACAAAAGATGGTCCTCAAATTCTAACGCTTGAATAATTTTTGCACTAAGTCAGACATAATACTCAGTCCAGTAAGTTGCTATAATATGCCCATGGGAGATTTTGATAAATTGCCGGTGATCGATCGGAAAACTTTTGCTATGCTCAATATTCCGCTACCTAATAAAAAGGCCTACGCGTTTAGATACTCGCACATTTACGATCTGGTTGATCCTGTTTTGGTAGAGTTGCGAAAAAAGGCAGTGGTAGCTGGGGAGGGCACAGACATTATTTCATTTGGAGGAGATACCGGTGAGAAAGAGATTTTTAGTATTCTACCGCACGATATTGCTAAAGAAAGAGTAACAAATGTATATATTTATGATATCTCCCCGTTTGTTCCTGAAGAATTTACTGAAAAAACGGCACAGTATCCTGGCGTGGGTTTTACGTATGTATCAAACACTGACCTATCTGAGTTTACGTTGGATAGTCGACATGTTGATAATACCCGGCTTTGTAGTTTGGTTGCGGTGACTGATTATTTGACACCACAAGAAGGGGTGAATGTGCTTGAGTTGATAAAAAAGGAGTTACAACCCGATTATTTCTTTTTGGGTCTTTGGCTTGCAGCACCAGACATTGAAGTATCTCGAAATCAGTTAGTTGGGCGAGAGATAGATGAGATGAAACAATTGATAAGTGGCCAAGGGTATTCTTGTTTACAGAAGTTATCGCCTATTGGAGAAGACGATCTACTAAGGAAAGGATGTTTTTCTTTAGGGTGGACATCAAAAGAAATCGCAGATTTCAATCTATTCCCAGGTTATCCTGGAACTTCGTTTTATCCGATTTCTGTAGCAAGGTATTTTAAAGACCGTTATGATCTATTGAGAATATCTACATATAGAGTAGAGGGAGATGCCTATCCTCGCGAGGTGTTTTTCATTTTTAAGAAAAGTTCGTAATAATGTTTCAACAATACTTCAATATCCAGTGTTGAGTTTGTTGTATTGCCAAAGTGTAAAAGTCCTATCAAGTCAGATACTTATCTGTGTTTGAGCAGGTAATCAAACTAGATTTAACACTCCTCCGATAAATCCCCGACCGTAAGGTCGTATGGGGATGGAGGAGCCCCTAAATTTTTTG
>CAYZXG010000039.1:0-9491 GCA_964482365.1 uncultured Candidatus Saccharibacteria bacterium
CAGATCCATTATTTGATTGTTGACGTGAATCTGTGAAAAACAATGTTTGCAAATACTGAGAATAAGGGTACGAAAAATTATTAACGTAATAAAGAAGATACTTGAACCGACTTAGATCGGCATCGGTATCAAAAACAACACGTTTATCAACCCCACGGTTGTACACATGTAAAATATCATCAGTTTCAATATGAAAAGGTCGTCCCACCTTGGTTAGCATTATAGCAGATGTATCTTTTGTTTCAGTGACACTGACCCAACAACGCAGATTCTTCTTAAAAACCTGTATCTCAAAACACACTTTATCCTTGTACAAAGCCAAACTAAACATTCGATGTTTAGTGGTAGATATCAAAACATTTCGCACTTCGGAGAAGACAATGTTTCGTCTGGTGAATCTGATTGGATTTGAACCAATGACCTCTACGATGTCAACGTAGCGCTCTAACCGGGCTGAGCTACAGATTCATGTAAGCTTTATTATCAACTGTCTACATTGTAAACTATCCTATGTGTCTGTTAGAGCTTGCTCTTTAGTTTGGTTTTACCAAACTTATAAGAATTTGAGTAGCAAATTCTAAACCGGGCTGAGCTACAGATTCATACGAACGTTTCATGCAAACTTTTCGTTTGAAATATATTATAACCTATGAGGATTACTTTGAGGTTGCCTTCTCGTAGATAAACGCAAGAACCTGCTGAAACGTGGGATTTCCTTCTAATTCTTTGTCGTATTTTTTTGCAAGCTCCGAAAGAATAAACCTTCCCGTTATGGTACGTTTTGCAACTTCTTTTGTTTCTTTTTCTACATCTTCAATGGTCTTACCCTGAGATTTCATAAACTCTTCGTAATTAATTCCAAGCTGTTGAACAACCTGGATCTGTTGCATTATCATCTGCTGCGCTTCACCAGTCACTAGCTCATCAGCAACTTCAATGGTTGCCTGAGCTATAAGCGCGTCTAAAATCTTGTCTTCGAATTCGCGATCATCTTGTTCTTCTTTTTGTTGTTTGCTCGTCTTAGCAACCGCATTTTCTGCTTCGTTTTTTTCTGGCGTTGCTTTTTGTTTCGCATCCTCGATGCGAGCATCCTCAATGCTAGTTGCCGTCTCTAAAACAGGTGCTTGCTTCTTTTCCTCCTTCTTTGGTTTTTCTACTTTTCTAACAGCTTCTTCCCATTTTCCCAGTTCAACTTCAGGGGTGATAAATGAGGTGATCGTAAGATTAAGTCCGTCTTTTTGCATGCTTTCCCACAGATCTGGTGCAGCTAAACCATCTTTACTCTCTTTAAGTTCATCAACGGCAACGTGAGGTTCAGTAATAGGCTGTAATGACTGTTCAGTAATAGCTTGTTCGTATGCGTCCTGCGCAAGATGAGTAATGATTTCTTCGATCAACTTTTCTTCTTTAACATTCTTTTCGACGAGATTATGCGGCGCCTTACCCTTTCTAAAACCGGTTATTTCCACATAGGGCGCAAACTCATTGAGTGCATGCTCTTTGCCGTGCGCAACATCAGAAACTGTGGCAGCGACATGGATTTCGATTTTGCCGTTTTTACTCTTATCTATCTTTAATTCCATTTGACCATTATAATAGGGTAGTACAAGGAAAAATATTTTCGTTTCAAATTCAAGGATAAGACATGTCCAACAACCTCAACACACCCACACCAGAACAAATTGAACAACCAGCTTTTGATCAACACGTTGAGATAGAACCAACGGTTGACCCAATAGCGCAACAGATATATGAAGTTTCTCAACTTACAAGACACTACATAGCTCTTATTAAAAAACTCCCTAAAAACTTACGGCGGTTTTCTGCAATACCTTTGCCAGAACATTTTTTTGAGGCGGGAACAGCCCATATTTCTTGTCGCGTTTCTGTATCTGAAAATGGAGCTGGTATATGGTTTGAAGTGGGAAGAAATAGAGGCGCTTTTGACCGTAACGATCAAAAAGGAATACACACATTTTACGAAAACTTAGAAATTGTAGGCAATGAAGCCCAACAAACCTTTGGTGGAAATAAAGACTCACATAATTCAATTTCAACCGATGAGACCTCAGTAAGTGCCAGACTTGAAATACCTCTTGATGTGAAGGCCGATGAGGATTGTGAATCAATGGAAATGCTTCGTTTCTTTTGTACAAAGTTTCAGGTCGATCCATCAATTCTTTTTCATGAAAAAAACATTCCCATCCTTCGCAACAATATTGCAGAGAAACAACGAACACTCGAAAACCTTATCGCGCTATCGGAATGGCTTTCGGTTCATAAAGATGAAGTTGTATCAACCATTCTCCAAACAGCTGAAACAACATTGGACATTATGGAAACAACCCAGGAACCATCCATAGACATCGCAAACCTTAAAAATCGCGCGACCCAAAACTCATCCCGTTTGCTCCTATCCGAGTTCGAGAACAGTCTCTTTACCTATTATCTTGAGAACACCTTTGACCCACTTGAATGCCAGAAACGAATAGACCATGCAATTGAACAAATAAAAACTCAAGCGAGCGTTCGAGTATTACGACATAACTTCACTCACGCCACCTCACAATTAATGTCACATATTGTTGCCACTAGTACTGTTACCCCTAATCCACACTCTCTTAAACACTCGTATGTGTCTTTGCTTCACCCAAACGAAAAAGTAGGGATTACTTTTGGTGAAGTCGGTACAATTTTACGATGGACTACACAAGGCAGTATGTATTTTGAAATCGATCCAGCAGACATTGACGGCCAAACCATTTACGTTACCGGCGATAGTGGAAGTGCTGGATATATTCCTCACGATATTTTTGACGAAGTTATGGATACAAAAACTGCAATCGCAATGGCATCGATTCGAACACTTGGAGATGGACACAACGATATTATCGAAGCACAAATAAGCGGTGATATTGACCTATCTTCAATTAAAGGTGGTCGTGTACTTCACTGCCTAAAACCACAAAAAAACCACATCGAGTTAGTAACAAACCTTCTTCCTCTTTGCAAAGAATATGGTTTTATTATTCTCATACATGAAGACAATCTTCTGAAAGCATAACTCTTGAAGAATATGTGGCAAAAAATGAAGTGCCGTTCAACCAAGAACCTACATAGACCTCAATCTGGCAATGCGCTCTTCTACAGGCGGATGGGTAGAAAACATGTTACTGATCTTCTCTCCACGTTTTTTAAGAGGATTCGAAATATATAAGTGTGCGGTTGCACTATTGGCATGATCAAGAGGGTCAGTGTCGGCGGCAATTTTTTCAAGCGCCCTAGCCAATCCTTCTGGATAACGTGTAAGATTCGCTGCCGATGCATCAGCCAAAAACTCTCGTTGACGTGACAAGGCCATTTTTAATACTTGAGCCATAAGCGGGGCTAAAATCGCACCAACAAGTGCAAAAACCATCATTACTCCGTTACCTTCTTTTCGACGACTACCACCCCATATTTGAGATCGTAAAAAAAATTCACCTGCCATTGCAATAATTCCAACCAATACAACCGCAATCGCCATCGTACGAATATCGTAATTTTTTATGTGAGCCATTTCGTGGGCAATCACACCTTCTAATTCAAGATCTTCAAGTTTTATAAGTGCCCCGCGTGTAACAGCAACCGCTGCATGATGCGGATCACGTCCTGTAGCAAACGCGTTTATAGCCATGTCCTCAATAACGTATACTCTTGGTGGGGGAGTAATCCCTGTTGCAATTGATAAATTTTCAACCATACGATACAAACGTGGTTCATCTTTTTTCTCAACTTTTTTCGCACCGGAGATTGCAATAGAGATCGAATCAGAAAAATAGTAGCTTGCAACAGCACTAAATAGGGCAAAAACCATTGCTATAATAAATAGACTATATCCAGCCTCAAGCGCTTGATCAAACACAAAACCGAGGCCTGCAATGATAAGAATAAATGAAACCATAATGATCCAGCTCTTACGTTTATTGTTAGCAATCTGTTCATACATACTCACCTTCTTATTATATATGATAAAAGTGGGGCTCGGGTGCGCGGATAACAAACTAGCGGTTCGAGTTTTGGGTAATCTAATAAGTTGAGTTTGTACTCAATACTCCTAAACATTGCTACCGCAATGTAATGGTGCCGAAGGGGGGACTCGAACCCCCACGTCCGATAAAGGACACTGGATTCTAAGTCCAGCCTGTCTACCAGTTCCAGCACTTCGGCCTGAACAAATTATACCGCATAGCACTCTCTTGCAAAGATATCTCAGAAAAGCTACGATAGATTGTAATGAACATTGCGCTGATTCAACGCTACCGAAAAAATATTGAAATCTCAATCTGGATTCTCATACTCGGCATTGGTCTTTTCGTAAATCTGGTTGAGCTTCCTGCCGTAAAACAATCAAAAGAGTTACTCAATCTTCTTATTATCCTCATCATCTCGTTTACGCTGGTATATTATCGAATAATCGCACCCCGGTGGTCAAATATCGAGCTTATATTAACGAGCATCTTGATATATACGGTATTCATTTTTACGATCATTCACTTTACCGGTTCATTCCAAAGCGTGTTGTTTTCACTCATTTTCGTTCCCATCCTTATCACTGCGTTAATGCTTGGCGTTGAAGCCCTTGCGATCGTTGTTGCCGGAGAAATCTTCTGGTTATTTAGCGAATATTTTCTATACTTTGCTCCAACGTATAGCAACGTATTAGGAATTGAAACATTGTTGTGGGAAAAACTTATTGCCGTCCTCCTTGTTTCCTTTATGGCATACGACAATTCCAAAGAAATTTTTAAACGACAAAATGAGCACGAACTTTTAGAAATTGAAAAAAACACCATTCGAAAACTTCAAGAACGAGAAGAAACAATCCTTCAGTCAATGAAAGACATTGTTGTTGCCCTTGACATAACGGGAAATATCCTTACCACCAACAAGGCATTTACCGACACAATCGGTAAGCAAAAAAGCGAAATGTTGGGTAAAAATTACACCGAATTCTTTTCGATTGAACAACTTGATAATGTGAATGAGGTAACGCAGATTATTGATATTAACGCAACGCCATTAGGAGAAAACGACATCTCGGAACTTTCGGCTTCACAAGAAATCAATTATCGACTAACCGTTAATCAAACCAACAAACAACTCCTCGTTTCCATCACCATTTCAGCACTACATGAGGCAGACCAGATTGCAGGAAAAGTCTTAGTCATACGTGACATTACCGAAACTCAACAACTTGAGCGAATGAAACTCGACTTTGTATCGATGGCAGCCCATGAACTACGTACACCAATCACCGCGATTCGCGGATACCTCAGTGCTCTTAAAGAAGAAGCCAGACCAAGCCTCAGTGAGGAACACAATAAATTCCTTGATAGAGCCGATATTGCCGCAAACCAACTCACAACGCTTATGGAAAACTTACTTTCGGTCTCACGCATTGAAAAAGGTTCGTTTAATTTAGACCTTCGGAAAACCGATTGGATTCATCTTATGGATCAACGTGTCGAAGAATTGATGAATCGCGCGACTGAGCGTAACCTAACGTTAACCTGGCAACACCCAGATGCAGATGTTCCCGAGGTATTAGTCGACCCGCTTCGCGTTTCGGAAGTACTAAACAATCTCATATCAAATGCCATAAACTATACTCCCGCAGGTAGCGTTACCATCACCGTTGAGTACGACAGCGCCAAAGAGATGGTGATTACGCATATTACCGATACAGGCCAGGGGATTCCAACTGAAGCACAAAACCATTTGTTTGAAAAATTCTTCCGCGTATCAGGAATTTTAGAACAAGGATCAAAAGGAACCGGACTCGGTCTGTATATTTCAAAAGAGATCATTGAGCTTCACCACGGGGAGATTTGGGTTGAGAGTAAAGAGGGGAGCGGCTCAACGTTTAGTTTTAGTATCCCTACCATTCACAACCTAACGATACGTGATGGTATCTAGTTGTCACATTACCACTTTTATGAGACAACTTAAAAGCTATCCCTGTAAAGTCAGTTTGTTTTAGGATAGCTATAGATAAAGATACGAAAGGTGTAGTATAGTAAACATAATGACCAACAATACCTCCAAACACATTCTTCTTATCGAAGACGATCTATTCATTCGCGAACTATATGAACGAACGTTAACGCAGGATGGGTTTACAGTATCAACGGGCATAGACGGGGAAGAAGGCGGAGCAAAAGCAATTTCCGAAAAACCTGACCTCATCCTTCTTGACATTATGATGCCCAAAAAAAATGGTATCGATGTACTCAAAGATCTTAAAGCATCAAACACAACCAAAAACATTCCCGTGTTTCTTCTTACCAATCTCGGGCAAGAAAGCATTATTAAAGAGGCGTTTTCTATGGGAGCAGCAGGGTATCTTCTAAAAGCGCGCTTATTACCACGCGACGTATGTGCGCACATTGTCGCTTTTTTTGAAACAGGAGTCGTTCCCACAGAACTAACTCAACTCTAGAGTTATTAAGTAATCCGCGTTATAATTCCGAGTAAGACACCTTATGAACCCAACAAACCCTGAACAAGATTCTCAACTTTTTGCCATGCGTCATAGCGCCGAACACGTACTTATGTTTGCGATGAAACGACTAGGATATGACTTTAACATGGCTATGGGACCAGCCACCAATGATGGGTTTTATTTTGACTTTGAGCTTTTGGATGGATCGATTTCAGACGCCGACTTTCCCAAAATTGAAGAGATGATGAATAACATTATTGCACAAGATCTGCCTATTTCGCGAGAAGAAATCGACGTTGATGCAGCAAAGAAACTCTTTTCAGACAATGAATATAAACAAGAATGGATAAAAGAAGCTTCTGATAGGGGAGAGACATTATCGATTTATTGGGTTGGTGAACCTAACTCTCCAGATTCTTTTGTTGATTTGTGTGCGGGTCCACACGTTACATCAACAGGGGAGGTAAAAGCAGTAAAACTCCTATCAGTTGCCGGTGCGTACTGGCGTGGAGACGAACACAACACGATGCTCACTAGAATTTACGGAACTGCATTTGAGACCGAGCAACAACTCGAAAACTATGTTTCGCAAACCGAAAAGCTAAAACAAAACGACCATCGCATACTGGGTAAAAAACTTGATCTATTTACATTCTCCGAACTCGTGGGAAAAGGATTTGTGATGTACACTCCCAAAGGCACAGTCCTGATCAATGAGTTAAAACATGCACTTATTTCTATTAGTAAACAATATGGTGTGGAGGAAGTCACTATTCCTCATCTAGCAAAAATTGATTTATACAAGATATCAGGACACGCCGAAAAATTCGCTGGGGAACTGTTCAAGGTTGTTTCTCATTATGACGAAGAGTTTGTATTAAAGCCGGTAAATTGCCCACATCACACGCAAATTTATGCATCACGACCACGAAGTTACCGAGACCTCCCAATTAGATACATTGAATCAACACAACAACACCGAGATGAAAAACCAGGTGCAATTGGTGGACTTAACCGTACCCGCTCGTTTGAAATCGATGATGGGCATACGTTTTGTACACCGTCACAGATTAAACAGGAAGCAATCAATACAGTAAAGATTATTCAAGAGTTTTATGAGAGTCTTGGCATGTGGGGAAACCACTGGGTCTCACTTTCGTTTCGTGATCCCAAAACGCCTGAAAAATATATCGGCAACGTTTCAGACTGGGAACACGCCCAACATATGCTCGGTGAAATTAACGACGAATTGCACCTTAACGGGGTAGTCATGGAGGGAGAAGCGGCGTTGTATGGACCAAAAATCGATTTTATGCTTAAAGACGCACTGGGAAATGATCGACAACTCGGTACGGTGCAGATTGATTTTGCAATGCCTGAGCGCTTTAACCTGACCTATACTGATGCTGATGGGCAAGAAAAAACCCCCGTTATGATGCATCGCGCAATCTTAGGATCGTACGGTCGATTTATTGCAAATCTTTTAGAATCCACCGGCGGAGCATTTCCCGTTTGGCTATCACCCACGCAAGTTGCAATTATCCCTATTAATGATACGGTCTTAGATTACGCATACACCATTAAAGATGAACTCTACTTACATAACGACATTCGCGTTGAAATCGATGATAAAGGTGAAACGATGCAAAACAAAATCAGAAACGCACAAGAACAAAAAGTTCCGTACATGCTGGTAATTGGACCAAAAGAGATGGAAAACAATACCGTTAATGTAAGGCTACGCACCGAAGAAAAACTGGGCGAAATGCAGTTAAAAGATTTTGTATCTCGGGTCAAAAAAATAGTAATCGACAGAAGCCTAGAACTTTAGGTATTATCAAGACACCGTGATAATTCGTAACCGTTTAGGATTTACCCTTATTGAACTTTTGGTTGTTATTGTAATTATTGGACTTTTGGCTGGCATTGGAATCGCTTCATTTTCAGGTTCCATTGATCGAGCAAAAATTGCCGAGCTCCAATCACACGTTGACGAAATTAGTCTTGCCGCCAAACGCTATTTTTTGGATACCGGTTCATGGCCGCCAAACTATCGACTTACTAACACATTAAATCCTTTCACCACAAACCCCAGTGTTTCAGGCTGGTCCGGACCATACATAGACCCGTGGTCAGCCGCACACCCCTGGGAAGGTCACATTGGATGGGCAGTTTATGATGCCGACGGCGACGGAGATACTGACACAGCAATTGTGCTTGATGATGATCGACCAGGAACAACAAGCACAGATAACGGCGGCATTATTCCACTCGACACGATGATTGCAATCGACAAAACGTTTGATGATGGAAACTTAGCAACAGGAAACGTACGGGGTAACGGACTTGGATTCGGTGCCGCAGCAGGCGAACTGGTCATTCTGGTCCGGCTGTAATTATCATATGTAGGACAGGGGTCATCCCGCCCGGTATTCGTAGGGGCGTATTGCGTACGCCCGTGTCTTCTATTAGGTATTGAGTTTACGTCTGTAATACGATACATTTGATACAGTATGCGATTGATATTTTTTGCCCTTGTAGCAATCCTAATAATGATTGGTGGCGGAGCATATTATATGTCGTTGCAAGATGGTAACGGCGAAATTGCAATCACCCCAACGCCAACCGCGAATGATCCGACCGTTCCCGACGCATCAACGTCTACGGTTGAACCAACCCCGACCGATGTTCCCGTTTCCGTAGGGGCGACACATGTGTCGCCCGAATCATTGGCATCAATTCTGTCAAACCCCACCTACGCCACCCTACGCCTAGAAAATTACGGATTTGCAGATTTTTTAGTTGCACAATCAAACGGAACCGAACTCTTCTATCTACAAGGCAATGGGAATATCTATTCAAAAGGCGACGCGAGTTTTAACGCGATTTCGATTAGGGGGATGGGGGTGCTTGGGGAGATGTTGGTCCGAGGAGGAGCAACATTTAACGATGGTCTTGCTATAACCCAAGGTACGCTTTCACTCGACGGTGACCTTTCGTTCTCTGG
>CAYZXG010000040.1:0-9216 GCA_964482365.1 uncultured Candidatus Saccharibacteria bacterium
GTTTAGTCCAACTTATCAAAAAACAACTGCCCAACACAGCACATCTGGCATGGAACCACAAGAATTAATGACAGGAAATCCAATTAGTGGAATGATGGAGGATACCACCGAAGACTCTCTTCAACCATCTTTTGTTGAACCAGATGATTCAAAATTCCTTGAAGCCGTGGAGGTAATTGTAAATCACCAAAAAGCATCTGCTTCACTTTTACAACGCAGACTTAAAATAGGGTATGCTCGTGCCGCACGAATGCTGGATGAATTAGAAGAGAAAGGATTTGTGGGACCACAAGATGGGAGCAATCCACGAGATGTTCATGAAGAGATAGCCAAACAGTATCTTCTAAAATACAAGGGTCAAGAATATTCGTAAACATTCGCGATAGATTACAGATAATAGATAATATTTTACAAAAGTTCAGACAAATCGGAAATAAGATAACATTGATTTCCTACTTTGTACCCTTGAAATATTTTTTGGTCTGCGGTTGAATTTGTTGCTTTGTCTCTGGTGTCTCTTGTACGGATTCAATTTTTTCTGAAACTGCTGTAACGACTCGTTTTGTTAACTCATTAATAGAATCAGGGTTAACCACTTTCGCAACCTCAGCGCTAACTTCCTTTCCCTTCTGCGCGATTTCACCTACAGTATCACTCGCTTTTTCTTGATAGTCTTTAAGAGACTTAGCAACATCTTTTCTTAGTTCTTCACCCTTTTTTGGTGCGAATAACATACCTGTTGCCACACCTAATAATGCTCCTATGGCGGTACCTACTACAAACCCTTTTCCTGTTGATCTACCCATTTTTATCGCCTCCCTTCTTTGCTTTAAATAACCCTTGAATAAAACCGTATACACCGATCATTGAACTTAGCGGTGATGACATTGTGTGCTGGAACTGTGAAAAACTTGAAACAATATTCTCTGTAAGGCTCTCAATCTGAACAGCCGTTATAGAGAACCTTCCTGAAATCTCCTTCACATCAACAAGGACTTCATTAAATCGCGCAAGAGTCTCCCTAAAATCTTTTAGTACGAGAAACAGCATAACGCCCACTAAAGAAAGCGTCGAGCCTAAAACCAAAACCATAATTATCAATACTACTTGTGTTGTTGTATCCATGGGCAGTACATACAGTGTATATATATTGACCATTTATAGTCAAGCGACATTTAACGCTACGGTGAAGCCTCGGGTGTAAGTACACTCGCGGGAACCTTATCAACCGCTCTGTTTTCAGTCACTGACTTTCCCAGTGTATTCGTTGCAACGAGTCGCAACTTGTTCAATCCTGGTTCAAGGGTATATAGTTGCTCAAATGAACCATCCGACGAAACAATTACCGTTTCTCCATTAAGAGTAAGCAGTGCACCTATACTTGTTTTTCCCGAGACACGTACGATATCCTGTGTTGTTTCAAGTAAATCTATGGGTGAGTCAATTATTAAAATCGGGGCTCCAGAAAATTGTTGGTACTGGAGGAATAATATGGCTAAGAATCCTGTTAAACTAGTAGCGATTACTAATGCAATGACCTTACCTGGGGTAACCGTTAACCACGGCCCAATAGAACTGCTCAATCCATTTTTTGATATAACATCAACCTCCTTCTCAGTAAATTCTCGTCTATAAAATGGCATTACTTTTTGAGAATCAAGACCAAGAGCCTGAGAATAACCTTGTATGAAGCCTTTTATGTATATTACATCGGGCAAACGATCATAACTACCATCTTCGATTGCCTGTAAAAAGTATTCTCGGATTTTCGTTGTAACACTAACTTCTTTGAGCGTTTTCCCCTGACGCAAGCGTTCCTCTTTTAATAGTTCACCAACTCGTTTCATCGCTACATTGTACCCTACCATCGTTAAAAACTACTCAGCCTTATTCATCAATAAAATTTTGCGGGATAATTCGTGGCTGAGAAAATTGTTTTACTACACTGGATTTAAAATCTCTAATTTTTACCAAAATACTCAAAACCTGCTTAAGCTCGCGGATATCGAGCACCCAACTTAAGAACAGATATAACGTTGCTCCAAATGAGGTTACAAGCCACATAAGTATAACGAGATTTACGACACGCGATGTGTCAATAAATACTTGATCTAATGCTTTAACAGGAACATAAATACTCACGCCCATAATTGCCCCTATTGTCAATATTTTTAACGGAGTTACAAATATTTCAACAAGACCTACAAACTTTGAACGAACAAGACTTGCGATCAGAATTAACGACTCAAGCACAGCACCAAGCGAAATAGAAATAGCCAGTGCACCAACGCCAAAAGAAAACTTCTCTACCAATATTGCGGCAATTACAATACTTGTTACAACACCAACAATCCCAGCAATAACCGGAGTAATTGTATTGTGCTGAGCGTAATATAACCTAATCATCAAATGGTTTATCGATATTGCGGCCATTCCTACAGCTAAAAATGCTACAACCCATGCAGTTTGCAATGTGTCCTCCCACGGAAACCTCACACTACTGCTACCATAAATTAATCGAACAACGGGAATTTTTAACACAATCAAAATAACAACAAATGGCATGATGAAAAATAAAATTTGATTTAGTGAGGATAAAAACGTATTCTTTAGTGCTTTATAATCCTTATGTACAAACAATTCCGTAAATTGAGGAAACGACGCCGTTGCGATTGAAATTCCAACGAGTGAAATAGGAATCGACACAATACTTTGACCCAAATCTAAAAAAGATATACTTCCATGCGGTAGAAATGACGCAATATTAAGCATAACAAGTGTTTTTATCTGTTCAACCCCAATACCAATTGTGCGCGGAAATGAAAGCGTAACGAGACTTTTTATAAATTTATCTTTTAGATCTAGTATTAGATGATACGAAAACCCCAAATATTTAAGCGCAGGAAGTTGAATGAGTAAGTGAAGCATGGCACCAATTACAACCCCCCACACAGCCCCTGTAACACCCATCAGTGGGTATAAAACAACTATTCCAAAGATAGCACCCACATTGTAAAGAACGGGTGAAAGAAATGGCATAAAAAAGCGTTTAAAGGCCTGCAATGTTCCTGCGACAAAACTCGAAACCCCTAAAAATAACGGTGACAGCAACAAAATTCTCATGATTTGTACAAATTGATCTAGCTGATCTGCTGAAAAACCACTAAAAAACAGTGATCCAAAAAATCGTGCACCAACAAACAAGACTGCTGCTAAAACCGTAAACAACACGACTGTTAGATTCAAAACAGTGCTAACAAATTTCCATGATTCTTCTCTACCTTTTGTTGAAATATGCGACGAAAATATTGGAATAAAGGCTGCATTCACCGATCCGACGATTAAAAGCTGAAAAAGAACATCAGTAATACTAAATGCAGCAACTAAAACATCGTATTCGGGACCAGCAGTTATCACACTTACATACAGCCGTTTTTTTACAAGTCCAAGAATAGCACTTACCAAAAACATAACCGAAATGACCACGGCACCCGAAAGAATCGTTTTTTGTTGATCAAACAAAATAGAACCTCCTTTTCTCACACTATTTTCAAATATTTTCTTTACCATAGTCGCTAATTATGATATACTCCACACACTGTTGGGTCAACAATCACAACAGAACAGGAAAATATGGCAAACACAACTTCGGCAAAACGCACCATACCTAAGCAAGAACGCAAACGCGTTATTAACCTCCGTGCGAGGCGTAGTTTAAAAACTTCACTTACCGATTTTGTCTCTGACCCTAAGGTTGAATCAATCGCAAAAACGACAAAAGCAATCGATATTGCGGCAAAAAAGGGAATTATTCATAAGAATAAGGCCAACCGTCTTAAATCGCAGGTACATAAACGCGTTTCATAATGTCACAAAATAGGACTGTCTTAATGCTTGGTCTATCGCCTGTCTTTACGTCGTATTCATATTCACTCAGTTTTGTTGCAAATTCAATCAACTCATCTTTAGTCCACTGTTGAGATTGGTTGCGAATTTTTGAAATAACAAACTGTGGCAGCCCCACTAAAGCGTTTATCTTTGCCAAGTAAAGGTTTTGTATTAATCGAGAGAGTGCAAAAAATAGTTGCCACTCATCAATGCCTTGTGTAATAAAATTACGATAGGTAGTTAAAAATACTTTTGTCCGCTTAAGTGCAATGGCATCGATTACAGGAAATATCGATATGGGCTGTCCGATACCACTCAGCAAAGATAACTGGTCTTTACTATCACTCCCTTTTGAAATCCAAAAAATTTTCTGCAATTCATTTTGGATCATAGTTAGATCGCTATCCGTTGCTTCTTGAATACTAATTATTTCCTCACCTGAAAGATTAAGTCGGTACTTTAACGCTGTTTTTGTAATCCAGTCTCGCGTCATTTGTTCTGATAATAATGGCATTTCTACCACCTGAGATACCTTTAAAAGTGCCTGTTTTGTTTTACTACTATATTTGCTTTTTTCTGAAGTCTCCCACACTACCCAAGGACGTGTTGATGTGAGAAGTTTTTCTAGCGAAGCATCGAGTAAGTCTTGGTTGTCACGAAATACCATTAGATCTTCTTTTCCAAACAACGACTGTTGAGAAAGATTATCCAGTGCACGCTCTATCTCGTTGTGGAATGAATAGAATTCAATGGATATTCCCAGACTTTTTCCTACTCCACGTATGTATTTTTTGGCACTAAAATGATCAGGACCAAAAATGTGATAATTCTGCATGTTACGACTACTCTTCACTCGTTCCAAATACCGCTGTGTGAATAAACTCCTTTACCGATTCCCAACCTTGCCTCGGCAATAATACGTATGCTCCTCCAAACTCATCCGGTGACGGTTCATAAAGTATCCCTCCTTCTTGAGAAGGATCGTTTGATAATACATACGATTTCACAGTGTCAAAACCATCGATTTCTGTATACAGGTTATAAAAGACAGGAAGTTGAGAAATCGAAACATTCGATTCAAAATCCGAGGATAAGGTAGTAAATAATTGCCTCAACCTATTTACATTAAACAAGGTTTGACTCGAAATTATCTTTTCTTTTATCGCAAGAATGACAGCTTGTTGCCTTGCTGCTCGAGCAAAATCAGACCCTTCTGGACCATAGGCATGTCTACTTCGTGCATACTTGAGTGCTGTTTCTCCATCCATATGTTGCCACCCTTGGTTAAACGTAATTACTTCCCACCTGGAATCCCACGGAGCACTTTCATACCCATCCTTTGGATATCCATAATCCGTAAAAGTTTCTTTTACAAATATATCTACGCCGTCAACTGCATCTACAACATTTCTGAATCCACTAAAGTTCACTAATGCATAGTAATGAATCGGCATCCCAATATTCTTAGTGAGTATGTTTTCTAAAAGTCCGATCCCTCCGTTTAACCCTTGTCCATCCTCGTTAGAATAATTATAAGATTGACCAAAAGAATATACCGCATTAATCTTTGCTCCTTGTTCATATACATCATTAAATGAGGGAATTGTTACCCAAAGATCGCGTGGAAGTGAAACCACGGTAATGCTAGTATCCTTATGATTGTAGCTTGCAAGCATAAGCGTGTCAGTAAGGGACGTTTGCCCCCCTGCGCGTTGATCAACACCAACAAGAAGAATCGTAGTAACTCCATTGGTTTGGGAAAGACCCTCATTGTTCAACATAACGGAAAACGATGCCGAGGATTCTCGCAATAATCCTGCTAATGCAGAACCAATTGGTTGAAGGAATATTTTTGCGACGAATAGAAAAAAAGCCATACCCAGCACAACAACAATGGTGTTTTTGCTAATATGAAGACCCTTCCGAGTTTTCTTTCCCCGAATGTTATGCCGTTTTTTGTATGAATAATTACTCCGTTTTTTCATTTTCGAACATTAATCGACAAGCCATAATGTACCACAATTTGCGAAACAATTTTTAAATGGTTCTATGCCTTTTGAAAATTATACCTGATCGAGATAGTCAATATCTTTCTATGGCCTTAAGAAGGTCAACAAAATGACTCGGTTCAACAGAAGCAGTGCCAACAAGAAATCCTGAGATGTTATCAATTTCAAGAAATGACTCCACATCATGTGCACTAACGCTACCTCCATATATCATTGACTCTGGTTGATATTTTTCATCAAGCTCACCCAAAAATGCGCTGACTGTTTTGGGGTTCGCCGGATTACCCGATCCAATTGCACCTAACGGTTCGTATGCAACCGTAATTCTTGTAATATCGACAAGATCGGCAATATTTTCAATCTGCTGGATAGAACTTATGGCAACGATTGGTACGATATCATGTTTAAGACATCGTGTAATTTTTTCTGCAACGTCGGCATCAGTTTCTCCGAATAATCGCCTTCGTTCACTGTGACCAATAATCGCGCCAGAAACGAATTGCTCTGCAAGTTGTTTGGCACTTACTTCGCCCGTGTATTGTCCATCCTCAAACCCCGAAACATTCTGGGCGTACACAAAGACTTCTTGATCAAGACCTTCTGTAAGGAGTTCTTGGTATACATACGCTAATTCTGTAAATGAGGGAGCAAGTGCGACTTTGGTAACTGACAAATCTAAAAGTGTAGCAAAAACTTCATCCAACCACGAAGAAACACTCAATAGGGTATGGTTAAGTTTCCAGTTTGCAATAACAAGCATTGGAGTAATTTTTAAGATATTGTCTTTCCGACTTCAATCGCCATCTCAACTAATCGATTTGAATAACCCCACTCATTATCGTACCAAGCCACAACCTTGACCATATTTCCGCCCACAACGCGTGTGAATTCTAGATCAACGATACTACTTGCTGGATTACCAATAATATCCGTTGATACGATTGGCTCTTGGGTTGTTACCAAAATCCCTTTGTAAAGAGGATGTCTACTCATTTCAATGAGAGTCTCGTTTACTTCCTCTACAGTTACGTCTTTACTGAGAACTGCGGTGATATCTGAAATGGAACCTACGGGAACTGGAACGCGCATAGCAATCCCATCAAACTTACCTGCTAGTGAGGGAATCACATATCCCGTTGCAATTGCAGCCCCTGTACTCGATGGAATGATATTTTCAGCTGCCGCCCGACCACGTCGTAAATTTTTATTCGGGCCATCTACAAGGTTCTGACTAGCTGTGTACCCGTGAATCGTAGTCATGAGTGACTTTTCGACGCCAAAACGACTTACCAAAATTTGAATGACTGGTGAGATACAATTCGTTGTGCACGAAGCGTTAGAGACCACATCATGCGTCCCAAACCCCTTTTCGGTATCCTCGGTCCCAAATATGAGTGTGCGGCCATCTGAGCCCTCTTCACCCTTTCCAGGGGCTGAAATGATAACTTTTTTGGCACCAGCCTTAATGTGTTTTTTAGCATCCTCATATTTTGTAAAGAACCCCGTGGATTCAAGTACGACATCCACATTAAGATCCGCCCATGGAAGTTGTTCAGGGTCTTTTTGTGAAAACACTTGTACGCGCCTTCCATTTATGATCAAAAAGGTTGGTCCCTCATCCATTTCGATCGCGTGATCATCACTACTGGTATGGCCTTCCCAATCAACAACTTCGTGATTGTGTTCTATAAGAATTTCTTTATGATACCGACCGTAGATACTGTCATAGCGAAGTAAGTGAGCTAGCGTTCGTGGATCGGTGAGATCATTAATGGCAACAACTTCTATATCGTCTGCATGAATACGATCCGAGAGGACCATACGTGAACCTCGGGTCACCCCAAATGCAGCCTTAAAGGCCTGACGGCCAACTCTGCCAAATCCATTTATTGCAACTCTAATCGGTTCACTCATATACTAGCTATCGTAGAGGCTGTGTGTAAAAGTGTCAAGGAGGTGGATTGCCTACTTTTTTACCATTCGTTCCCATACTATTCGAATATACGGCAACGACAAAGTGGAGAGTAAAAACCCAGCAGTAGGCACAACAGCGTTTATAAAAGGTCTTTCCACATCAATAACTAAAAAGTATAGTACGATTGAAAGATAGGTAAATAACGCAACAAAAAACTTTCTTGTTGTGCTTGTTTCCCACGATTTATTTAATTCAACCCTTCTGTTACGTTCTTCTAACGCTGTTACTCGATTCGTTAGTTCATCCATAATATGTGTAATGATATCAAAACCTGCCCCATCTCTCTATAATGGTAAAATAGCGATACATCACGGGTGGGCGAGAAACCAATGTCTTGGTTTCGAGCGGAACGCAATGTCTTGCGTTCCTGGGCGTGGTCGCCATACCGGCGACAGAGCGGGAATGCCAAGTAAGGCATTCCCTGGATGAAAACGGCTGCTAAAGAGAAAACGAAGATAGAAACAAATTATGGAGGGATGGCCGAGTGGTTTATGGCGCATGCCTGGAAAGCATGTGTGCGTTAAGCACACGGGGGTTCGAATCCCCCTTCCTCCGCCAGAAACAGACATCATGATAATTGCTGAAAAAATTATAGAAAAAATCTATTCGGAAAAGGATAACCACACCAATGTATCAATATTCCTTGGATCAGTAGTGGCTTACTTAAGTTACATTTTAACGAGCAATATCTATATTTCATCGTTGACTCTAATCGGCACTTTTTCAATCACAAAAGTCTTTTCAAAAGCAATTGTTGACTATCTAGTAAAGAAAAATGCAAAAGAGCAAAAGGATATTTCATATTCTGATATAGAAAAGACTGTCATAAATACTTTTGTATCTCATGGAACATGTTTTATTAAGCTTTCAGCAGTACGAAATGGTATCTTTGGAAAAGACAGTGAAGGTCTAGACTCACTAGTATCAAGAGGGGTTATACAGTTTGATGATAGAAGTCTTGGAGAAGGTCCATCGGGATTTTACTTAAACGAAGATGAATATAAATTCTTCTTATCTTCAAAGTAAACTATCACTTTTGATTACTTGATTTTATCTTTTTCTGATACAATCTGCCTATGGATATCCAAACAATCAAAGCCAAAGCAACACCAGTTTTAAAAAATGAAGGGATTGTTAGAGCAGCTATTTTTGGCTCTTATGCTACGGGCGAGGCAAAAAACGACAGCGATGTTGATTTACTTGTTGAGTTTACGGATCGAAAAAGTCTTTTTGATCTCGTAGGCCTAAAACTGGAATTAGAGGAGCATCTTAATAAAAGCGTTGATTTACTAACTTACCGCTCAATCCATCCCCTATTACGTGACAGAATACTGAATGAACAAA